>CBDUUF010000244.1:0-3574 GCA_965370375.1 uncultured Desulfuromonadaceae bacterium | reverse complement strand
GAACCGTGTAGTTTTTTTGATTGTTTTATTGAGCAGGCTGCACGCCTTTCTCTTAAGAGGTTCGCGCGGCTATAGCTTCTGGATTACAATATCGTTGGAATGCTGACAGGAGGTAGTAATTATGACGAAGAGTGAACTAGTAGAGCAGTTGTCGACCAACGCAGAAAGTCTTAACAAGAAAGAAGCTGAGCTGGTGGTTAACACAATCTTCACCAGTATTGGTGATGCTCTGGTTAGCGGTGACCGGGTCGAAATTCGTGGTTTTGGTTCGTTCAGCATCAGGGAACGCGATGCCAGAGAAGCAAGAAATCCGAAAAGTGGTGAAATTGTCAGTATCCCGGCCAAAAAGACCCCGTTTTTCAAAACCGGCAAAGAGTTGCGCAGTCGGGTTGATTTTTAATTGTTTGTTTCACCTGTAAATTCAAAAGCGTTTCACAGGGATATACAGGATAAGCAGGATGGTGAGTCAAAATCTTTATTAGCCGCAGATACAATCTGATATGGTCTGATAGGTCAAAGGCAGGTCTTTTTGGTTAAAGGCATAAACAAGGACTTGGGGTTAAGGTCTAAACAATAATATTTTTGGTTTATATCTTTTGAATTATCAGATTTTATCAGACCTTATCCGCGGCTAAAGAGTTTAAGGGTTTGTAGGTTAAAGGTTTTATCCTGAATCCTGTCCGCCGAAGCCTTGGCGAAGGAGGATCCTGCAAATCCTTGTTAATAATGATTTTGTTTTTATGAAATATCTTCAGCTAATAAAAAAGCCTCGACACGAAAGTCGGGGCTTTGCATTTTTAGGTTCCGGGATGCCAGCCAAATCTGTATAAGCCTGTTTTTAACGACCTTCCGGTACAGAGAGCTGTTTCAGGCGTCCTGTTCATTGACAGGCAGGCTCACCACAGCTTCTACTGTGATCCGAATAGCATAATCTGTTGGCAGACAGTTATGACTGTTTGCATCCCGGATTGCTCTCATTTATATTTTACCTTTCTTCAGGGGTCTGTCAATAGATTGGGTTGTTTTAATGTTGTTAAGGTGCGATTAAAGCGGAATACCGATGAAACGTGAAGTAAAACGATTTACTATACCGGCAGATTTGTCAGGCCAACGAATTGATCAAGCTTTACCACAGCTCGATCAGCGACTTTCGCGAACATTGGTCCAGAAGATCATCGATTTCGGTGGTCTCCATCTAAATGGTCGTCGTCATCGAACCTGTTCGCAGCAATTAAGCAGTGGTGATAAGTTGGAGTTGTTTATCGATGGTTTGCCATTTAATGCCTTTACCCTTGAGGATAGTCATATCATCTACCGGGATGACGATATCCTGATTATAAACAAGCCGGCTGGAGTTGATTGTCAGCCAACCCCGTCCAGGTTTAAGGGGACGATCTATTCGGCACTCCAAAACTTTCTAACTGATCCGTACCGTCGCCAGCAAAAACCGTCTATCGGTATGGTGCAACGTCTCGACCGGGATACTTCCGGTCTGATGGTTTTCTCCATCCATTCCCGTGCGCATAAGAATATGACAGCGCAGTTTGTATCACGTACAATCAAAAAACAGTACCTGGCTATTGTTGCCGGCCGGATTGACCCTTCAGAGGGCGAGATAAGGTCTCTGCTGGCCCGTAATCGGGCAACTAACCTGATGAAGTCGGTTGAAAAGGGCGGGCAGGAGGCGATCACCAGATACCTGACGGTTAACTCGTCGGAATTGGCGTCACTGGTTGAGATAGAGCTGTTGACCGGACGATCACACCAGATTCGGGTGCATTTTTCAGAAGCGGGAAATCCTTTGCTCGGCGATATCCGTTACGGAGGCCCACCAGCTTTAAACGGGTATCAGATTGCACGGCAGATGTTGCACGCCAACCGGCTCTCTTTTCTGCACCCGGTAACCGGGAGTCGCGTCGCTTTTGATTTGCCGCTCCCTGATGATATGTCTTATATTGCAAAAATGCTTAAGTAGCTGTTGAATGGAGTATAAAAGATGATTTTCCCGCAGATCGATCCGATAATTTTTCAAATTGGGCCACTGGCCGTACGCTGGTACGGCTTGATGTATCTGTTCGGTTTTGGATTTTCCTATCTGTACATGTTGCAGATATTACGTTGGCGTAAATTCGACTTCACTAAAGAAGATATTTCCGACCTGATATTTTACGGTGTGCTGGGCGTCATTATCGGTGGTCGCCTCGGCTATGTTTTCTTTTATAACCCTGGTTACTATCTACAGAATCCCCTGGAGATCCCGGCAATCTGGCAAGGCGGGATGAGCTTTCATGGCGGTTTCCTCGGAGTTGTTGTGGCTTTGCTGTTATTTGGCAAGCGGCGCAACAAGAGCCTATTGGAGATTGGCGACCTGGTAGCGGCGGCTACCCCGATCGGCCTGTTTTTTGGCCGGATCGGTAATTTTATCAACGCTGAGTTATGGGGTCGAACCACTGATGTGCCGTGGGCAATTATCTTTCCGGGGGCCGGATCAGCTCCGCGGCATCCGAGCCAACTTTATGAAGCAGGTCTTGAGGGTGCTCTGTTGTTTCTGTTGTTGATGTTTTTACACCGTCGTCATATTGCAAAAGGGGTAGTAATGTTCACCTTTATCGCCGGTTATGGACTAGCCAGGCTGATAGTTGAATTTTTCCGCGAGCCAGATGCGCATATCGGCTTTTTACCGGGGCATGTAACGATGGGACAATTGCTGTCTATCCCGATGCTGGTCGTCGGCGTGATCGGCGTATATATGGTCTTGAAGATCGGCAAAAGAGATGCTTGATAATATCCAGGGCGTAATTTTTGATTGTGATGGAGTTCTGTTTGAGAGCCGGCGCGCCAACCTCGCTTATTACAATGCCGTTCTGAAGCATTTCAACCAATCGCCGGTTGATGAAAGCGACCGCGAAAAGATGACTCTCTGCCATACGGCTGCCAGTCCTGAAGTGTTCAAGGTTCTGCTCGGTGAGGCGTTGGTTGACGCTGCGCTGGAAGTGTCAGCACAACTACACTATCGACAGTTTATTCCCTGGATGGATCCCGAACCGGGCCTGTTTGAAGTATTGACAGAACTGTCTGCCTCACGCCCGCTGGCGGTTGCGACAAATCGTGGTACCAGCATGCCGGAAATTTTACGACATTTCGAAATGGAGCATTTTTTTAAAGTCGTTGTTACCAGCAGGGATGTGGCACGGCCCAAACCGCATGCAGATATGTTGATTCTTGCGGCTGAAAAGCTCAATCTGCCGCTCGATCGGCTGCTGTTTGTCGGAGATTCAGTTTACGATAAAATGGCTGCGGAGGCAGCGGGGGTGCGGTTTATTGCTTACAAACCACAGTTTGAACATGAACCGTTTTTGACCAGTCATCTGGAGCTTGCAACGCTGCTTAGGTGATGAAATCTTAGAAAAAACGTTAATTGGACGCTGATTAACGCTGAAAGAGCATGATTAAACCTTAAGGCGAAATACAATTCACAGGGATGCACAGGATAGGCAGGATGATAAGTCAAAGGCTTTATTGGCCGCGGATACAATCTGATAAGGTCTGATAGATCAAAGGCCAGGTCTTTTTG
>CBDUUF010000243.1:0-3582 GCA_965370375.1 uncultured Desulfuromonadaceae bacterium | reverse complement strand
AAAAGAAGCTAATATTTACTTTGACGGCAAGGTGACCAGCCGGTCGATTGAGTTCCCCGATGGCGAAACCAAGTCTCTAGGTATCATGTTGCCGGGTGATTATGAATTCGGCACCGAAACTGCCGAGTTGATGGAAATCACTCGCGGCAGTCTGATGTTGCAATTAGCTGGTGATACGAGCTGGACTCACCTCAAAGGCGGGGAGTCGTTCGAGGTGCCGGGGAAGTCTAGTTTCAAGGTGGTGGTTGAAGAGGTGACGGATTATGTCTGTTCGTATCTGAAGGATGATTAGGTAGTTCTTCTCTTATAATATAAAAAGGCCGACGGAAAAATCCGCCGGCCTTTGTGTCTTAAATTGTCTGGTTCGATCAGCTGATCGAGAAATCCTTGCCGGAAAAGCTGTACTCGAAGTTCATGTGGTCGGTATAGGTCTTTTCCAGAATCGCGACCACATCCTCGGTGAAGACCAGCTCTTCGTCGGTTGGGATAACAAAGACCTTGATCGGTGAATCCGGTGTGGTGATGGTTGTCTCCCGCTTGCGGGTCATAGTGCTTTTGTTTACTTCTTTATCGAGCTTGATGCCCATGTGCTCAAGCCCATCAAGTGCTAATTCACGAATCATCCAGCCCATCTCGCCTACGCCGGCGGTGAAGACTACTGCATCGAGACGACCGAGCGCAGCGCAGTAGGAGCCGATGTACTTCTTCAGACGGTAGCCTTCCATCTCCAGCGCCAGTTTACAGCGGGCATCACCTTCTTCAGCACCTTCGATTACGTCACGGCGGTCAGTGAATTGACCGGTGATGCCGAGGATACCCGATTTCTTGTTGAGGACATTGTCAATCTCCTGGGCGGTGAGATCTTCCTGCTGCTGGATAAACATCGGTATGGCCGGGTCGATATCGCCACAGCGGGTACCCATGATCGCCCCTTCAAGCGGGGTCAGGCCCATGGAGGTGTCGATCGAGACGCCGCCTTTGATGGCGGAATGCGAGACACCATTACCGATGTGCATGGTGATGATGTTGCAATCTTTCGGTTCCTTGCCGAGAAGTACGGCCGCCCGCTTGGAGACATAGAGATGGCTGGTGCCGTGGAAACCGTAGCGGCGGACACCGTGTTTCTCATACCACTCGTATGGCACCGGGTACATGTAGGCATGCTCCGGCAGGGTCTGGTGGAAGGCGGTGTCGAAGATGCCGATATGCGGTACGTCCGGCATGACCGATTGCGCGGCTTCGATGCCGGAGATGTTCGGCGGATTGTGCAGCGGCGCCAGATGCTGAACTTCCTTGATCGCGTCAAGGACCTCGTCAGTTATAACAACCGAGCAGTTGAACTTTTCGCCGCCATGCACGACCCGGTGGCCAACGGCCGAAATCTGGGTGATATTGTCAACGACGCCATACTCCTTGTCAGCCAGGATCTTGATGATCAGATGAATAGCTACTTTATGGTCAGGGCATTCGTACTCTTCGCGATAGGTTTCACGACCCGGGACTTCATGAATGATGAAGGAATCACCGATGGTGACACGTTCCACCATCCCTTTGGCGATGACTTCTTTTTTTGCCCAGTCGTATAATTGATATTTGACGGAAGAACTGCCGCAATTCAGTGCGAGAATGTCCATGAGAAAAACCTCCTATATATGGATGAAAGTCGTAATTAGTAGCTTAAACAGCGTTCTATAATTTATATGAAGGCTTATGCTATTGCAAGTCTTTTAAGTTATGATTCAATTCTGTGCTGCCAATTTTGTTCAATAGTGACGGGCTTTTAGCTATACTTAATGATTTTCATTCAGGCTGTTGACATGGCGTATTTCTGTTTGATTTTCGTCAGGTTGCCAGCATGGATAATATGGAAATTACTTTTGTCGTCACTTTTGAGGGGGAAAATAGTCGATAAAATTAACGAATCTCGCCATATTGCCGGGAAAACCCCTTGTCACCACTGAGTAAACTGACTAACATATATGATGGCGTCGTAAAAAGTCCGCCCGACTGCGTTGCAGCAATTTTTCAGGACCTTGACCTACAAAATGTAGGCCTTCACCCCTGAAAAACCGTTACGCCTTGTGGTGCGAAATTTTTACCTAGCCATCTCAGGAGAATTTGCGGGTTCATCATATAAAACTTTCTGTTTGCACAATATATTGATTGTTCTTTGAGGAGTTCATGTTCATGGTTTTTGACAAGATAGCAATGCAGGTCCCGAAAATTTTACTTCCGCGTAAAGGGGTTGATCTACAACGGTGGGCGGTGATCGCCTGTGATCAATATACTTCAGATGAAGATTACTGGACTAACCTCCAGGAGTTTATCGGTGCCGCACCCTCGACGCTGAACCTGATCTATCCGGAAGTTTATCTCGAAGAGGCTGATCCCGAGGCGAGGATAAGCTCGATCAATAGCGGTATGCAGCAATGTCTCGACCAGGGAATATTGGAAGAGCAGTCACCCGGTTTTCTGCTTGTCGATCGAAAGACTTCCGAGGTGTCGTCACGCAAGGGTTTGATGGTGGCGCTCGATCTGGAGGCGTACGATTACAATGAAGGGGCGAGCAGCCTGATCCGGTCAACCGAGGGGACGATTCTCGATCGACTGCCGCCACGGATTCGGGTGCGCAAGAATGCACCGATTGAGCTGCCGCATATCATGGTGCTGATAGATGATCCCGAGCAGACAGTAATTGAACCGTTGTTTAAGCATGATTTGCCGTCGGCCTACGATGTTGAGCTTTGCTGTAATGGCGGTCGGGTGCGTGGCTGGCATGTGAACGGCGAGCAAGAAATCAGTGCGGTAACAAACGCACTGAGCCGTCTGGCTGATCCGGAGCAGTTTGCCCAGCGCTACAATGTTGAGGACCAGTCGGTGGTGCTTTATGCCATGGGTGACGGCAACCATTCGTTTGCCACCGCCAAGGCGATCTGGGAGGAGTTGAAGCAGACGGCTGATGACACAGCAGCGATCATGCAGCATCCGGCGCGCTACGCCCTGATTGAGCTGGTTAATATTCACGATCCGGGGTTGGCGTTTGAAGCGATTCATCGGGTGGTATTCGAAACTGATCCGAAGCAGCTGCTGGCGGCGATGACTGATTTTTACCGGGAGCAGGGGGGCGCATTGACCCTGTTGCGCTGTGTTGATCAGGTTGAGTTAGCGGCCCGGCAGGCCTGCGAAGCGCAAGCTGGTCGCCACCTGATTCCGTTTGTTGATGCCAAGGGGCCGGGGCTGCTGGTTATTGACCGGCCGCAGTTCCATCTGGCGGTTGCGACCTTGCAGTCGTTTCTCGATAGTTATCTGGCAAAGCATGCCGCGGCTCGCATCGATTATATCCATGGCGATGAACCAGTCACCAGGCTTGGCAGCCAAGCTGGCAATATCGGCTTCTACTTACCGGCGATCTCTAAACACGACCTGTTCAAGACCATCATTCTTGATGGCGCTTTACCACGTAAAACCTTCTCGATGGGTGAAGCGGATGAGAAGCGTTTTTACCTCGAGTGTCGGCGCATCAAAAATTGATGGCGTCGCAAAAAGTCCGCCCACCTGCGTTGCAGTGTCTGTTCAAGACTT
>CBDUUF010000242.1:0-3614 GCA_965370375.1 uncultured Desulfuromonadaceae bacterium | reverse complement strand
CATATTGCAGGGTGACAACGTCTTTGAGGTATTTCAGTTCAGCCATTTTTTGATTTCCTAAAAAACATTTAAATTACTCTTCAAAGATTTGCACAAAGCTTCCAGAATGTAAACGCGCAGTCTGACGCAGAGATTGCGGAAAAGGTCCGCTTACAGCTGGCAAATTAAAATGCTGTCCAGATCCAGATGGTCCCGGCCAGCAGCAGTGCGCCGATTTGCAGCGGGATCGCGAAGCGCATCTCTTTTTCAACTCCGCTTGGTGAGGTGTAGGTCGAGGAGCCGGTGAAGTTCATGGCGGCGTAAGAGGCGACGGCGGTCAAACTGAACAGTGTTGCCAGGCCGCTGAAAAAAGTATAGGGACCGGTGGTCAGCAGCAGCAGGAGACAGACCGCCAGTCCGGCGATGGCCCCTTTAAGGGCAAAGGCACGCCCGGGCAACCAGGGGAGCAGGATCGGAGCGATTACGGCGCCGGTAAACAGGCCAGCCAGGCCGATCATAATAGCCGCTCCGCCACGGCTCCAGGCGGCGCTGAAGGAGAATATTGACGGGCCGATGCCGCCGAGAATCAGCAGGATCACAGCTGCCCAAAGAGCATTTTTCCAGAACACAGTCAACTCGACCGGGGTCAGGATAAAACGGTCGCGGGTACTAAAGCCGATCCGGCGCATTTCCGGGGTTGCCTGCATTGCAGCGGCCAGGAACGGTTTGATATCGACTGCGCGGATCGGCCCATAAATAACTTTGAACCCGCACTGTTTACGGACGGCGTGCGCGGCGACGCCCGGGGCACCAAGCTGCGGCAGGATCAGTTGCCGGTGGTTGACAACCTGCTCAAGTGCAGTCACCTTGACCCGGTTGACAATCTCGGCGGTGCCGAAGGTGCCTTTGCCGGCGGCGCACCAGACGTTAATCCCCTTGGTGTCAATGACCAGAAGCCAGAGGTCAAGACCAGCGACTGCGCGACGCAGCACATCGAAGCTCAGTTTGTAGTTGGCTGAGACCAGGACCGGTGAGTCGGCCGTTGGGGTGCCGATAGCGTAGAGACCAGGGGTGACACAATAATGGCTGCGGCCGAAACCCCAGCGCATGGCCCAATGTCCGGCGATGTCGAGGAATTTAAGTTGCCCGGTAATCTGCGGTATTTCGCCGTTCGGAGTCTCCACCCAGCCGCTGACATAGCGGCAGAGGGCGTAGCCCGGCCGTTCACGTCGGATGTCGGGCGTGGTCGGTGGGCAGCAGGTGTCAGTTGTTGAATTGTCGGGCGCCACTCCCGGCGGCGCTTTCGGTGGTCAACAACTAGCTGCAGGATCTTTTTTCGGTTCGTTGGTCATTTTAGATCGAGCGCCCGCCCATTGTTTTTAATTCAGCGTGGGCTTTGCGCAGCATAGTTTCAGTGGTCGCCCAGTCGACACATTTGTCGGTGATCGACACACCGTATTTCAGGTCAGCCGGGTCGTCACACATCGGCTGGTTGCCAGCCTCAATGTTACTCTCGATCATGACTGATGACAAGATGCTGGAACCGGCTTTGATCTGCTCCAGAACACTGTTGAGGACTTCGCCCTGTTTTTCGTGATTCTTGTTTGAGTTGGCGTGGCTGCAGTCAACCATAATGCCGGTCTTCAGGCCGACTTTGTCCAGGCGTGCAGTCGTATCGGCAATGTCGGCCGGGCTGAAGTTTGGGCCAGAGTTGCCGCCGCGCAGTACGATGTGTACGTCTTGATTGCCGGTGGTTTTGACGATGGCGGCCCGGCCTTCGCGACTGATGCCGAGGAAACTGTGTGAATGCAGGGCCGATTGCATGGCATCGAGGGCGATTTGCAGGCCACCGTCAGTGCCATTTTTAAAGCCGACCGGGAAGGACAGCCCGCTGGCCATCTCCCGATGGACCTGCGATTCAGTGGTTCGGGCGCCAATGGCTCCCCAACTGAGGAGGTCGGACATATATTGTGGTGTGATCGGGTCGAGCATTTCGGTCGCAACCGGCAGGCCGAGATCATTAATGATGCAGAGCAGGCGACGACTCACGCCGAGGCCTTTGGATATCTGGTGCGTACCGTTCATCTCCGGGTCGTTGATCAGACCCTTCCAGCCGACCGTAGTCCGCGGTTTTTCAAAATATACCCGCATGACAACCAGTATCTGATCGTCGATCTCCTTGCTCAGCTTGGCCAGGCGGCGGGCGTAGTCAACCGCCGCTTCCGGATCGTGGATCGAACAGGGGCCAACCACCGCCATCAGGCGTCGGTCACGATTAAACAGAATGTCCTGGATTTGAGCCCGCGAATGAGTGACAAACTCGGCCGATTTCTCTGATACCGGGAATACCTGTTTGAGTTCTTCCGGTGTGATAATCGGTTTGACGCTGGTAACTTTAAGATTGTTGGTCTGAACCATAATTGCCCTCGAATTGAATGGAATGCGTTAAAGTCCGTACTTATAACGGTTTTTTGTATCGATGTCAAAACACAAGTCTCAATTGGGGAGACGGGAAAGAAATTGACAGTTTTAGCGGTAATGCTGTATAAAATTGAGCAGTTGCAGGCATTTACGCCTACATGAATGCGGTAGAAGGGGTATGCGCGGTGTTGAGTGATTTGATAAGGGCCTTTGCCCAGTTGTTCGATCTATTGATCCAGCTATACATATATGTTGTCATTGGCCGGGCATTAATTTCCTGGGTTAACCCCGATCCGTATAATCCGATCGTGCGTTTTTTACACAAAATGACTGACCCTGTGTTTTACCGGATTCGCCGGGTGTTGCCCCTGGTGTTCGGTGGCATTGATCTGACCCCGATTGCCCTGCTGTTTTTTCTGTTCTTCATAAAACAGATCATCTTGTCTGGACTGTATCGGCTGGCTAACAGTCTCGGCTGAGGATATTTATTATGGCTATTACGCCGATTGACATTCAGCAACAACAGTTTAAAACCCGCCCCTTCGGCTATGAGAAATACGGGGTCGATGAGTTTCTCGAGCAGGTTGCCAATGAGATGGACCGGTTGATGCGAAAGAATCAGGAAGTGCGCGAGGAGTTGGCGCGGACCAAGGCATCACTCGATGAGATGCGCAGTCGTGAGACAATGCTGAAGGAGACCCTGATTACAACGCAGAAGATGGCCGGAGAGATCAAAAACAACGCCCGGAAGGAAGCCGAGATTATTACCGCAAACGCCCAGTTACATGGTGAGCGGATTGTCCGCGATTCCGAGGAACGGCGTATTCAGTTGATCAACGAAATTCAGGAAGTCAAACGGCAGAAAATCTCGTTTGACACCAGTCTGCGCGCCCTGGTAATGAGTCATATCAAACTACTCGATCTTGAGGTAGTTGAAGTTCAGGGCGGTAGCAACGAAAACCACCTGCTTGAAGAATCCCTCCCGTTTGACGAAATTACCGCCAGCGAGCTGAATGGCGTTGATTTCGACCTCGATGATAACGGTTTCGATCCAGAGAGCCTCTAATGCCGGACTGGTTGAAGCCGGTTGCCGACGGGACGGTTGTCTCGTTGTATATCCAGCCTCGGGCCAGCAAGAATGAGATCATTGGTGAACAGAACGGTGCCCTCAAAGTGCGCCTGACATCACCGCCGGTCGAGGGCGCGGCCAACAA
>CBDUUF010000241.1:0-3616 GCA_965370375.1 uncultured Desulfuromonadaceae bacterium | reverse complement strand
GCGTTGGCTGAATCGGATTATTCACACCAGGTCTTGTCCGATGTGATTCCGTTTCGCGATGCCTTCCTGGCAATTTTCTTCATCTCCATGGGGATGCTGGTCGATGTGCGCGTCCTGCTCAATGACTGGGTAATCATTCTCGCCGGATTCATGTTGCTGATCTGTCTCAAGATCGTCGCAACAACCATCGCCACCTTGGCATCACATTATCCGTTGCGGATTGCCCTGACGGCCGGCCTGATCTTGTTCCAGGTCGGCGAGTTTTCATTTATCCTGATGAAAAAGGCGTTGTTGCTGAATGTAATTTCCGAGCCGCTCTACCAGACGACGCTTTCGATCATCGCTCTGACCATGATGATCACCCCGTTCGTGGTTGAACGGGCGCCGGCCATGGCCGCCAGGATCAGTGGTTGGTGCGGTAGAAAACCGGAGGAATGGACTGACGAGGAGCGGGAGCGGACCGGTAATCTTGAAGGGCACGTTATCATCGCCGGTTACGGTTTGACCGGCAAGAACGTGGCGCGGGTTTTGCGCGAAATGCGTATTCCTTACCTGCACATCGAGTTGAATGGTGAAATTGTCCGCCGAGCGCGGCAAAGCGGCGAGTTTATTGTCTATGGCGACGCGACTTCGCCGATAGTGCTTGAAGGGGTCGGCATTAAGAGGGCCCGGGCTCTGGTGCTGGCTATTAATGACCCCTCGGCTTTGACTCGGGTCATCCGGGCCGGACGTGACCTGAATGATTCGATCTACATTCTGGCCCGTACCCGCTTCATTCTCGAGATGGATGATCTGTTGGCGCATGGCGCGGATGAGGTTGTCCCGGATGAGGTCGAAGCGAGTTTGCAGATGTCAGCCGCCCTGTTGCGACAGTTTTCAATACCCGAGGGGAAGATTCTGCGGCAGATCGCCACCATGCGCCAGGGCCACTATGGGTCGGCCCGTGACGTGTCTGATCAACCCAGCAATCTGGCCGGTTACATCTCGGTGTTGGAAGGGGGGCAGATCGAATTTCAGGCGATGCCCGATGACTCACCGTTCCTCGATCAGACTCTGGCTGAAATCGCCCTGAAAAACGCTGCCGATGTCATGGTTGTCGGCGTAATTCGTCATGAACGGATTCATTACGGTGTCTCTGGTAATTTCCGACTGCAGGCGGGGGATACTCTGATGTTGCTCGGTGAGCAGGATGATGTGCGCAAGGCTCGTGAACTGTTGCACGGTCATCCAATTTAAGTTTGAATATAAAAAAGCCGCAGAGGTCTTTGCCCTGCGGCTTTTTGCTGTTATCCAATAGAGGTGTTTACGGTTTGTCAATGATCATGTAGACGAGTCTGCTGCCTTTGAAGTACTCCTTGAAGTAGACACCGGAGCAGTCGTAGTAAGTCATAGAACTGGTGTATTTGGTGGCGCAGCCGCTCGGCTTCACTGAGACCAGAGTTCCTGGTGTCAGCCCTTCTTTCACATCTTGCGGGATAGAATAGTATATCTTGGTTTCATTTCCGACTTCCGGTGTCATAACCGGATTTGGGTCAAGATGACGGGTTCTGACAATACTGGCATCAGCATTGTTAGTGTAAAACAGTCCTCCGGTCGACAAGACGATTGTAAAGAGTATCAGGATCAGTTTTCCGGCCGGCCGGCTCGCAATGATAAGTCTCATTGTGTTCCTCCTCTATCTGATTCGATTGTGTTAGTTGCCTGCCGGCAGAAACTCAATCTTATGCGCATCTTTCGGTGCGTTGAATTTAAATTTACTGTCTTTAAATTTACCGCTGGTGGTCCAGTCGGAAAGTAGCGCGGTGAATTGCGGCGCTCCGGCGACCCGTTTGGACGTGATGATCACCTTGCGCGGCCATGGCTTGTCTCCAGCGTCAACCCAGATCTGCCAATCGACATCGCGGGTGGTGAAGGCGAGATGATGACAGCTGGTTCCCAGCACCCGGTGCAGACCAAGGTAGCTTCCGGTTGCGATGTTGGGTGATACTCGCGAGTACATGTCGCTGACCAGCAGTGCGGTCAGCGGCGCCTTGAGCTCAAATGCCTTCACAGTATAGTCCAGTGCCGCATCGATTGTCGCCGGGGCGTCGATCGTGGCATATACATTATCTTTGCTATTGAACAGGGTGACGCTCTTGCCGTCGTAAAAGAATTGTTGGGTGACAATGTCGCCTTGCGCAGAGGCCCAAAAGCGATCCGGGCGCCGCACAGCAAGATCGACTCCCTGACTGAGCTGAATCAACTGGCCTGAATCGAGCACCTCGTCGGTCGAATTTTCCGCATGGAAAGTGAATTTATCAAGTGAGCCGAGGAACGCGCTCATCTCACGCAAAACCTCATCCGCCTTGGCGTCGACTGGTGGAATGGTCTCTACCTCTGCAGCATACGCGGGCAGGCTGGTAAAAACGATCCAGAGAGTTAATATTGCAACAGATCTCAACATGTGAATCCTCCTTGTCGATGGAAACTGTGTGCCCCGTAGTTGTTGGTCGAAAATCAACCGATTCACCGAGACGGATCGGTTAACATGTTGGTACTAATATGCTAATATATCAGATTGTATAAATTTATCAACGATTTCAAGCTTGTTGCGTCAATAGCAACAGTGGTGCTCAGTAAAAAGGTTTCCATGTGACACAGGAAAATCTCGATCGAAATTTTATGCACGAGGCGTTGCTAGCGGCCGAATCGGCGCGCAATTTGCGGGAAGTGCCGATTGGTGCCGTGGTCGTGTATCAAGATGAGGTCATCGGCCGCGGTTACAATCTACGCGAAACTTCTAACGATCCAACCACCCACGCCGAAATGATTGCCCTCCGCGAGGCGGCCTCACATCTTGACTCCTGGCGGCTGCTTGATTGCACCTTGTATGTAACCCTGGAACCGTGCGTGATGTGCATGGGCGCGATCATTCTCGCCCGGATCCCGCGGCTGGTTTTTGCCAGCCGTGACCCTAAAGCCGGGGCCTCCGGATCAATTTACAACTTTGCCAGTGATCGACGCTTTAACCACAATGTTGAGGTGGTCGAAGGTGTTCTGGCTAAAGAATGCAGCGAAATGCTCAGTGGCTTCTTCAAAACATTGCGCGCAGAGAAAAAAACTGCTAAAAGAACAGTTCCTGAAAGCGAGTAAGAAGTATTTTTTACTTCTAAAAGGTTTTAGGAGGGGTGTCCGAGAGGCCGAAGGTGACAGACTCGAAATCTGTTGTGGTGCAAGCCACCGGGAGTTCGAATCTCCCCCCCTCCGCCATAATAAAAACAAGGACTTAGCGGTTTTCCGTTAGGTCCTTGTTTTGTTTTTATTGGCCTTAAAGTAGCTTGGGCTACATGTCAGGCTACACATTGTCCCTTGACCTTGTCTTTTGTAGTCATTGGACATCTTTTTGAATTTTGTTAGTTTCTCTTAGTTTGTAAAAGCCTTTGGGGGGTAGAGTGACTGCTCTTGTAAGTAGTTTCAATTTCATTTATGTAACTTTGATTCCTCTGCTATGACAGCAAGTTTAATTTGCCTTATTGAGTTCCTTGCTAATCTTTCAACCTTAACCTTGTCATTAGTGGAAACAATAGTAAGCATAGGCAACGCATCTTTTGCAAAGTAGCCAAGTTCTCCGAGTTCT
>CBDUUF010000240.1:0-3632 GCA_965370375.1 uncultured Desulfuromonadaceae bacterium | reverse complement strand
CACCTTCTCGTTTACCGTCTGGTGCAGTATCGGCTACCTCGGCCTGTTTGGCACTGTCGTCGGTTTCCTCTGGTACTTTCAAGGCATCCAATCCATCGGCCCGTCGCGGGCGGCGGTCTTTATCAATTTCGTGCCGGTCAACGGCGTCCTGCTGGCGACGCTGCTGCTCGGCGAACCGCTCAATATCTCCCTGCTCGGCGGCGGCCTGCTGGTGGTCTGTGGCGCCTACCTGGCCAATGCGCCAAAGCCATTGTTCTGGCGCAAACAGTAAGCTAATGTTAAATGGAGAGGGGTCAAATCTACGTTTGACACTTAGATAGTGGTCAGATTGGAAGCCTTCAAAAAAGGTCTGTTGTAGAAGCTTATTTGTATAGGGGCGCCACTTGCCGCGCCCCTGCAGCAAAAGATGTTTGTTTAAAACAATGGTGAATGGTAAATTGCTGAATCGTGAACAGAAAATCGATATTCATTGAAGGAATATTGTTATGACTGAAGATATTCGCTGGAAACAACGCTTCGATAATTTTAAACGCTCATTGAATCAGCTCGACGATGCAATGGTTCTAGTCGCAGAACGCGATCTGAGTGAGTTGGAGAAACAGGGTGTTATTCAGGCATTTGAATACAACTACGAGCTTGCTTGGAATGTTATCAAGGACTTCTTCGAGTATCAGGGCGGAGAAGGAGTTTTGAGCATTATTGGGAGTCGTGATGCTTTCAGGCTCGCTTTTAAGAATGGGTTGATCGCAAACGGTGATGCGTGGATGGATATGATCAAGAGCCGTCAACTCACATCCCATACCTACGATGAAAAAATCTCTGCCAAGGTTTTTGAGGATATTGTCAATAAATACTACCCCGAATTTGTTGCACTAAAAGTAACCCTGACTCAGCGTCTGGATTGAAATGACTGAGCAATACGGCCTGAAAATAGATGTGGTTGAAAAGATTCAAGCTGTTTTAGCTCGGTTTGATTTGATTGATACCGCAATCATTTACGGTTCCCGCGCCAAAGGGAACTACAAGCCCGGTTCCGATATTGACTTAACCTTAAAGGTCAAAAAGGAATCCCCGAGTTCTCTTTTATTCGATGTCTCAGGCGCTATCGACGACCTCAACCTGATCTACTCTTTCGATATCTCCCTGTACCATCAAATTGACAACGAAAACCTTCTCGACCATATCAACCAGGTTGGAGTCGAGTTCTACAACGTTGCAACCTTAAAAGAATGAGTGTTCAATCTGACATTTACAATAACTATTCAACTCTGCCTGACCTACCGCTTAGGAGGCGGTTACTCTAGACTAGATTATCAGCTTCCCAAGCTGAAGGTCGCTAGCTTTACGAATAATCAGGCATAAACTTGGTGATTTCAACTGGTTATAATTGTTGTCATTAATTAAAGTTTAAATAATTAAAAAAGAACGCTAAAATAATGACTTACACCGCTTGACATCCCTGCAGGTAGAGGTAAGATAATAACAAGAAGGCCTCGTTAGTTGAACAAAACATTCTGGCGTTGAGCAAAGCCCAGAGTGGATGTCAGCAACGAGGTCTTTGAATTTATACAAACCCGATACAGGGACACTCAATTTAGAGTGTCCCTGTATTTCTTTTGGCTTCAGCAGTTTTTTACAAGTCTGCTCACCAACCGTTAACCGCCTCATCAGCAAGTACCTTAGCCAACTTATCCTGCACATGATGCAACCGCTCACCGGTGAGGCCGGCGATGTTGCGCATGAATATGTAGGCCAGGTGATAATTCGTCTCGAAAATCTCAGTCATTTTATCGCGGTCGATCTCGAGCAGCGTTGTTTCTCCTCGACAGTGGCCGGAGAGGGTGTAGATATGCGGTGGGACAATTGCAGACCAGCCGACGGCAGCGCCTGGAGATAGGGAAGCGATGATGGTGTCGGCATTCTCCCGTTGCGGCATCTCAAAATGGAGATCGATTCCTCCGCTCGCGATCATGTATAGCTTGGTCGCCTCAGTCTTCTCCTTGAAGAGATTGGTGCCATCCGGGTAAGTCTCTTCCTGACAGTGACGTAGAAAAGCTACCCGTTCATCAGTAGCAAAGCCCTCAAACAGTCCGTCTGCAAATAGTTCTGCGGCATTAGTCATAATCCCCACCTTCCTTTCTTGCAATGATTGTTCATGAAAAACAACTGCTTTTTATAATAATACTCGTTTTTTTACTGATTGCAGATTTTGGCGGGCTGTAATGTGAAAATAACCACCAGGGCAGTTAAATGTGTGCCAGTTGTCGGTTTTCGACTATAATGAATAATCACCCCACGTTACCTACTTGCTAAGGAGTACTCTTTTTATGCCGAAGGCCAACACCAACGAATATTTCCGACTGTTTTTTGAAACCGCTCAGGAGATCCTCTCTGCCCGTGATCTGCAAACAACCCTCGATTCCCTGGTGCAGCGAACCGTTGCTGCGCTCGATATCAAAGCGGGTGGTCTGCGGTTGATCGATGCTGCGACCGGCAACCTGGATCAGGTTGCGGCTTTCGGTTTAAGTGACACCTACCTGAACAAAGGTGCACTGAACGCTGACCGGAGTATGCCGGAAGTGCTGGATGGCGAGCCGATCTGTATTAAGGACGCCCCGGACGATCCGCGGATCCAGTATCCGGATGCCATGCGCGCTGAGGGGATCAATACCGTGCTGTCGGTGCCGGTAATTGCCGGCGAGGATGTGATCGGGGTGTTGCGGCTCTATAGCGCCGAACCGCGTGACTACAGCGAGGAAGATATTGAGTTTGTCGCTGCTCTGGCGGAGATGGGTGGTCTGGCGATTGCCAATGCCCGGCTCTATGAGGCTCAGGGTGATAAACTGAACGCCATGTTTACCGAGATCGGTGTTGATCTCCCCAATGAAATTGAGAACGTTGAGCAACAGTTTGACAGTTGTGCTTATCTGCCGATTGACCCGGTCAAGTCGCTTGGCTACTTCCGCACCCTGCACGAAGTAACCCAGGCGATCCTGTCGACGCATGATTCCAAAGAGGTGATGCAGTTGATCGTTGATAAGGTAGCCGATATCATGCAGGTCAAGGCGAGTGCCCTGCGCTTGCGTAATGAAACCACGCATGAACTGGAGCTGATTGCCACCACCGGGTTGAGTGAAAAATTCCTGGCCAAAGGGCAGCCGCACACCGAACAGAGCATCAGCGCAACCCTGGCCGGCAAAGCGGTGCTGATTTTAGATGCCGCCAGCGACCCGCGGCTCGAATACCCGGCTGAAACCGTCGCTGAGGGGATCACCTCGATCATCTCCCTGCCGATCATCGCTCGACAAGCGGTTATCGGTGTATTGCGGCTCTACAGTGCTGAAAAGCGCGAATACAGTTCGGAAGAGATCATTTTTCTCTCGGCATTGGCCGAAATCTCCGGTGTTGCCATCATGAATGCCAGACTTTATGAAATGACGCACAATGATCTTTCATTCTGGACGGCGACTTTGGACTATATGCAGGATTGATTTTTTATTGTTTTTGAAACCAGGCAAGGTCGTCGGGACGCGCCCCGACAAGCGCCTTAATTTTTTTTAATGAGAATGTCAGGCTATCCAAGAGCCAGCTGCAAGTCCGACAATTTTGTTCATATTTAAGCTCCATTTTTT
>CBDUUF010000239.1:0-3637 GCA_965370375.1 uncultured Desulfuromonadaceae bacterium | reverse complement strand
CCAGTTGGTTGTTCGGTCCGGGCGGGCCAAATTTCGTCGAGACAATCCTGCGACTGGCTGCTGAACGCAAAGAGTTACGCATCGTTGCTGATCAGGTCGGCTCGCCGACTTATACCGGTGATCTGGCTCAAGCCATATTCGCCTTGCTGAACAAGGCAGGGGACGATGTAAAGCCAATTTACGGCACTTATCATTTCAGTAACAATGGCTACTGTTCCTGGTATGAGTTCGCTAATGAAATTGTAGCTCAAGCGAAAACAGTCGGATTGAATATCATAACATGCTCGATACAGCCGATAACGACTGACGAATATCCATTGCCGGCTGTTCGCCCGGCTTATTCGGTGTTTGATAAATCGAAATACCTGGCCGTTGCTGAATATACGATTCCGCAATGGCAACAGAGTCTGCAAAAGTATCTGATCGAACGTCAGGTTGATAATTAGTGTTCATCCAGAAACGCTGGATGGGTGTAGCGAAGGAGTAGTTTTCAATGGCTGGAATTAAAAAGGGAATTGTGCTGGCCGGCGGTGCCGGAACCAGGCTGTATCCGTTGACCTTGGTCGCTAGCAAGCAGCTACAACCGGTTTACGATAAGCCGATGATCTACTATCCGTTGTCGACGTTGATGCGTGCCGGAATACAGGATATCCTGATTATTTCGACCCCGCAGGACACGCCGCGCTTTGAAGCGTTGCTTGGTGACGGTAGTCGCTTTGGTATCAGGCTCAGTTATGTTGTTCAGCCAGAGCCGAAAGGTATCGCCCAGGCCTTTCTCGTTGGCGAGGAATTTATTGCTGGTGATCCGGTCAGCCTGATTCTGGGTGACAATCTGTTTTACGGCCGGATGGAACTCGACCGGATCATGGCTGACTTTACCAGCGGCGCGACGGTTTTCGGCTACCCGGTGGTCGACCCGGAGCGTTACGGAGTGGTTGAATTCGACAAGACCGGCAAGGCTATTGGCATCGAGGAGAAACCGCAGACCCCGAAATCGAATTATGCTGTACCTGGTCTCTATATGTATGATGAAAATGTGGTTGAGATCACTAAAAGCCTGACCCCATCGGCTAGGGGAGAGTTGGAAATTACGGATCTGAATATGGCATATCTCGAGCGTGGCGAGTTGATGGTTGAAAAACTGGAGCGGGGTATTGCCTGGCTGGATACCGGTACGCATATGAGTCTGCTTGAAGCGAGCCATTTCATCGGCACGCTTGAGGCCCGACAGGGGTTGAAAATTGCCTGTCTCGAAGAGGTGGCTTACGCGAATGGTTTTGTTGACCGGCAGCAGATGCGGTCAATTGTTGATGCTGTTCCGAAGTCGAGTTATCGTGATTATCTGGAACAGGTACTACGCGATGGAGCAGTCTGATGCGTGTTACGCCTGCAGAAATTCCTGACATTCTGGTTATCGAACCGACTGTATTCAGTGATGATCGGGGGTTTTTTCTTGAGAGTTTCAATCAGCTAGTCTGGGAAGAGACAACCGGCTTGAAAACAACCTTTGTTCAGGACAATCATTCGCGGTCTACCCGTGGTGTGCTGCGTGGTTTGCACTACCAGTTGCCACCTTCGGCTCAGGCCAAACTGGTACGTTGCAGCGTTGGCGAGATATACGATGTTGCAGTCGATATTCGCCGGGGTTCAAAAAGCTTTGGTCAATGGTACGGTTGCACTCTCTCGGAGGAGAATAAAAAGCAACTCTGGATTCCGCAAGGGTTTGCGCATGGATTTATGGTTATTTCCGAGGTTGCCGAGGTCCAGTACAAAACCACAGCTTATTATGATCCTCAGTCAGACCGATCTATTCTCTGGAACGATGCTGATTTGAAAATAGACTGGCCGACGAACATTACGCCGGTACTGTCTGAAAAAGATCAGGCTGGCAAGCCGTTTGGTTTGGCTGATTTATTCGAATAGTTGTAACTATTCAGCACAAATAATAAGCTGTCATTCCCGAGGGTGTAATCGGTAATCCAGACTTTAAAATCATGGATCCCCGATAGGATAATTCGGGGTTGACAGACGTTTTCACCACAGTTCAGATGGTACTGAATAGTTTTAAACTTTGTCTTATTGCATAAAGGAAACTTTTATGATCAGCAGCATGACCGGCTACGGTAAAGGGGAGGCTTCTAGTGAAGGCCTCTCAATAAACATTGAACTTCGATCCGTCAATCATCGCTATGCCGACATATCGATAAAGGCGCCACGATTTCTTATGCCATTTGAAAACGAACTGCGCAAGTTGATCGGGAAAAGTTTAAAGAGAGGGAAGATTGATCTGTTTATCCAGACTGATTTTGCCGGGCAGTTGGGACAGCAGCCAGTGCTGAACAAGCCGCTGGCGGATGCTTATATGCAGGTATTTAGTGACTTGAGCCGGCACTGCAGTCTTTCTGGTGATGTCTCATTAAATCTGATAGCCAGTCAAAAGGATGTAGTTGCTGTTCAGGAGCAGCTTCCGGATGGTGAGGAAGCTATACAGTTAATTCGGGTTGCGGTGCAGGCCGGGCTCGAAAAAATTGTGTCGATGCGTCAGGCTGAGGGCGAAGCCATGCAACTGGACATGTCGTCGCGGCTTGATATTTTGAAAGGTCATGTGGCGAACGTTGAGCAGCGTGCGCCGATTGTCGTTAAGGAATGGCAGCAGAAATTGCGTGACCGGTTGGCCCGTTTGCCTGACGATGTCACTTTTGATCCGCAGCGGGTGGCCCAGGAGGTCGCAGTATTCGCTGATCGGAGTGATATCACCGAGGAGGTTACACGTTTCAGATGCCATATAGACCAGTTCGAGTTGCTCTTCAAATCTGATGAGCCGGTTGGCCGCAAAATGGATTTCTTGTCGCAAGAGCTCAATCGTGAAGCGAATACTATGGGGTCCAAGGCTAACGATGCAGATCTGGCAAGAACAGTAGTAGAGATTAAAGCTGAATTGGAAAAAATTCGCGAACAGGTTCAGAATATTGAGTAAGGGTATATGGCAGATATAAAAGGAAATATTTACGTTATTTCAGCACCTTCCGGCGCTGGCAAGACTTCTCTGTGCAAGGAACTGATTGACTTTTTTCCCGCACTGCGCCATTCTGTCTCGTACACTACCAGAGCGATTCGTGGTGGCGAAGCAGACGGTGTTGACTATCATTTTGTTGATCAGGCGACGTTTGATCAGATGGTTTCAACCGGTGCTTTTGTTGAATGGGCTCTGGTGCATGGCAATAATTATGGTACGACACTGCAAAACCTGCAACAGGCGCGCGACACAGGCTCGGATATTTTACTCGAGATCGATTGCCAGGGCGCTCGTCAGTTAAAGAAAAACCTGACCAACGCTACGTTTATTTTTATAATGCCGCCCAGTATTGAGGAACTTACACGCCGCCTGGTCGGACGAAATACAGACGCTGACGATGTTATTAAACAAAGGATCGTCAATGCATCTGCAGAGATGAAAGAGGCGACATGGTATGACCATGTTGTCATCAACGATAAATTCGAATTGGCCCTTGCTCAACTTAAAATGATTCTGCAAGCCGGTCATACTTAATCAGTCGCCTTACGGCTCAAGGAGTGCACAAAAATGGCACGTGTTACCGTTGAAGATTGCGTTGATGTAGTCCCGAACAGATTTGAA
>CBDUUF010000238.1:0-3643 GCA_965370375.1 uncultured Desulfuromonadaceae bacterium | reverse complement strand
CGCAGAGCCTTTACGGGTGGTGGTAGTGCTTCTTGTCCCACCTTGTTTTATTTTCCTGAAACCTGCTTACATTTATCAACCCATAAATATCGTGCTGTCGGCCATTTGAACGTGCGCTGGGGGAGTCCTGTGTCGTATTGAACAAACCATGTTAGAATGACAGATAGCAATACTAGTGGGTAGCGTGTGGCTGTGTGTAATTGATTATGCCGGTAGCTTCTGGCTAGAGCAATAATGATGAACAAAGATGCTTCGGGGGAATTATGGTGCAGTTGACCGGAAATCAGAAAGTTACTAAATTTATACCGGAAAATCGCCAGGGTCTGGTAGTGGTGATTACCGGTCATGGCAAGGGCAAGACAACTTCTGCGCTCGGCATGGTAGTTAGGGCGGTCGGGCACGGCATGAAAGTCGTCATGATCCAGTTCATGAAGGGTGATATGTATGCCGGAGAATGGGATGGGCTGAAGCTGCTCGGTGATAAAGTCGAGCATTATGCCACTGGTAAAGGGTTCTGTGGCATTCTCGGTAATCCGTACAGTCGCGAGGAGCATCGTGAAAACGCCCAAGCGGCTATAGAGCTGGCAAGAGAGAAGATTTCAAGTGGAGATTACGGTTTGGTGGTTCTCGATGAGATAAACAACGCTCGTCATCTCGGCCTGGTAGACACTGCCCAGGTGGTGGAATTGATCAAATTACGACCGGAGGCGGTACATCTGGTGTTGACCGGCCGTGATGCCCATTCAGAGGTGATCGATCTGGCCGATACGGTTAGCGAAGTGCAGGAGGTCAAACACGCTTATCGTAAAGATATTGAACCGCAACCAGGGATTGATTACTAATGAGCTTTTTGTCTAACCGTATTTTTCAGTCTGTGCTGATCAGCATATTACTGTTAATTGTTTTTGTACCGCCCTTGTCAAAAGGGGTGCTCGAATCTGCACCGTTTCAACAAGCTGATGCTGTCGGTAAGGCTTATGTGGACGAGGCTTTCGACCGGGCACTGATCGCTTTTGCTCTGGCCCGGGCGACCAATGCTGTGATCTCGGTGATTCAGGATAGTGAGATCGATATTGCCCCGGCCGGGATCGGGGTGACAATCGCTGTCGGTGAAGTGCTCGACCCGATCAACGACATGATTGAGCGCTTTTCGCTGGTGATGCTGGTCAGCCTGGTCTCTCTCGGTATCCAGAAATTCCTGATCGACGTTGTTCCCTGGTTCAGTCTTTACTGGATTCTCGTCCCCGCCCTGCTGCTGTTTCTTCCCCGGCTCTGGTCGATAAAACCTTGGACAAACACCACAGCATCCATTGCCAGGCGGTTGCTGCTTTTGGCCTTGCTACTACGTTTTTCGGTGCCGGCTGTTGCGGTCTTGAATGAACAGGTCTACCAACTCTTTCTCGATCAACAATACACCGAGGCGATCGATGGTCTGGAACAGGGGAAACAGACGTTAACTGATTTTGCGCCATTGTCTGAACGTGGTGACTTGTCCGTAGAAACCGGAATTATGGCGAGCTTGAAGGAGACGGCGCGTCAGTTACAGGAAGCGACCAACCTGCGAGTGCAGATAGAACGGCTTGGCGCGAAACTGAGCGTGGTGGTAAAGGATCTAGTCGCCATGATTGTCATTTTCCTACTCAACACCATACTGTTTCCACTCGCATTTCTCTGGGTGTTGTACAAGTTGTTTGGCAAGTTGACCGCCTGGTCAGTCTTGTTGCAGCCGGCGTTGGTTGTTGCTGCACCGATTGCATATACTGAGGAGGCTTTGCCGATAGATAAGACGGACCAGAAAATAGACCAGGAAAACAATTAGCCAGGCAGTGTAACCAACCCAAGGTTCAGATATAGCAGATAGCTGTAGGCGACAATAACAATGCTTGTCAAGCCAAAGAAGAGCAGGGCGCTGAATTTCTTCAGGTTTAAATGGCGCCGGGTGCGGAAGCTGACCAATGGAAACAGGCGGAATAGGTTAAAAGCGAGGATCGCGCTCAGAATCAAGATCCAGCCCTGGGCAGTAACCAGAAAGTAAAAATCTCCACCTAGCCAGGCGCCTGTTGCGGTGATAATCGATGATGGCACCAGTAAGGTTAAGGCTCGGAACCAGGTTTTTGAAAAGAGACTATTCTTATTCTTCCAGGAATCGAAGAGGGTTAGAATTTGATCGGCGATTCTCGGGCAGATCTGTTTAACACTTTCGCTTATGGTGCTGATGCGCAGTGAGGGGGTACCATTGCCGGGGAAAATCACGGTAATTTCGATAATCTCCGGACGGCCGAGTTTGAGTTGTAGTAAGATTTTTGAGGTTTTTGGTTCAAATAACTCAGGTTTGAACTTCTTGATTGAGTCGAGCTGTATGCTGTTTTTATCGTCGGTAATGCTTAAACTGTAGTTGCGTAGTGATGCTGGATTTTTCAGGTCGTACAATCCCATCTGCTGAGTCAGGTCTTTTTTTAACAAGCGGGGGATATGCGCGAGCAGATAGTTTTCAAGCTGATTGATTAGCTTCTTGTCGACAGTGCAGGATGGTAAGGTGGTGCGTAGGCTAAGCTTCTTCATCATTCCCCCGAATTGATGTGAACATCATTTAATTGTTTTAGATCATAGTCGTAACAGGGTAATTCCGCAAGTTATCTTCCTTTTCATCCGATGGCCTGTTCGCTTATGTTACAATCAGACTTGGATTTTCTGACTTAATTATCATGGAGTCGTGGGTATGGGTTTGCTAAGGTGGATTGCCTCCGGGGCGATCCTGCGTATTATGCCGGCTTTGTTTGTATTGGCGATGGCCCTCGTGCAATATCCTGGCTTGGTTCGAATAGATGACTGGGCCTATTCACGTTTGAGCCAAATCCTGTTGGTTACTGAAGTCGATCAGGTAGCAGTGATTGCAATTGATGAAGCCAGTCTGCAAGCTGTTGGCGGTCCTTGGCCATGGCCGCGGACTTATCTGGCTGAAGGCATTAAGGCGCTACAGGGTCATGGTGTTCGGGCAATTGGCCTGACCCCATCGCTACCGCTTGCGGAATGGAATCCGGGCCTGTCTGGTTTACGAGCACTACAGCAAGAAATTCCCCAAAAGAAAAGCTTCACTGCGATCCGCAACTCATTGGCCGAAATGACAATTGCCATTGATGGTGATCGCCATCTAAAGGACGCTATTAAAGCTGCTGATTCGGTTGTGTTGCCATTATTTGCCAGCAGTGAATGGACCGAACAGCCAAAAGTTATTACCGCCTCTGCGCTTGACTGGCGTTTGCCGGAGAGACTCTGGCAGATTGAGTTGGCCGCCCTGCATAATCCGTTTGACAGTATGGAGCCTGTCGCCTTTAAAGGTGTCACTTCAAGTTACGAGCTATTTACAGCAGCTGCGACAGCACACGGTTTCATGGCAGTCGATTCTGAGCTGTCAAGCCCGCAGTTCCGCCTGATCTCGCCACAGATCAAGGAATATCATTTTCCTTCTCTGGCGTTGCAGTTAACCAGACAGTATCTGGGTGGAAAAAATCAGCTGAACATTTCGGAAAACAGAATACAATTGGCTGGCCATAATTGGATGACTGGTGACTCCTTTGCAGTAATGGTTCACCCGCGCCTTCTGTCTTCAATCCCGGTTTATTCCTACGAAAAGCTTGTCACT
>CBDUUF010000237.1:0-3657 GCA_965370375.1 uncultured Desulfuromonadaceae bacterium | reverse complement strand
GAGGCCATGGTCGCAAGCGTTGAATTGCTGCACCAGGTCGGCATACCGTCACCGGAGCAGCGGATTCGTGAGTTCCCCCACCAGCTCTCCGGCGGATTGCGGCAGCGGGTTGTCATCGCCATGGCTCTGGCCTGCGATCCGCAACTGCTGATTGCCGACGAGCCGACTACCGCCCTCGATGTGACTATTCAGGCGCAGATCATGGATCTGCTCGGCAACCTGCAACGCGAACGCCAGATGGCCACACTGTTGATTACCCACGATCTCGGGGTGGTTGCCGAATCGGCTCAGCAGGTCGCCATCATGTATGCCGGTCTGATCGTAGAATACGCCCCGGTTGAACTACTGTTTGCCAACCCCGGGCATCCCTATACCCGCGGTCTGCTCGCCAGCGTGCCACGCCTCGGAGACAAACGCGACCGACTGGTGCCGATCGACGGCCAGGTCCCGTCGCCGCTGGCGCATCATCCCGGCTGTCCGTTCCTCGAACGCTGCCCCGAAGTCATACCGGCCTGTTCAAAACGTTGCCCACAGCTCAAGGAGATTGAGACCGGACATTATGTGCGCTGCTGGAGGAATGAATGACACCGCTGCTGACCATTAAAAACCTGAACAAGGCGTTCACCACCACCTCGGGCCTCGCCGGGGGCAAGAAACAACGCTTGCAGGCGGTCAACAATCTCTCCTTCACTATTAACCAGGGCGAGACGCTCGGCCTGGTCGGCGAGTCCGGTTGCGGCAAGTCAACCACCGGCAAACTGATTCTGCGCCTACTTGAGGCTGACTCCGGAGAAATTCTCTACCGGGATACCGACCTGCTGCATTTAAGTAATAAACAGATGCGGCCGTTGCGCCGGGAGATGCAGATGATCTTCCAGGATCCATTCTCTTCGCTCAACCCGAGATTGCGCATCGGCGACACCCTGGCCGAGCCGCTGAAAATCCACACAAAACTTTCTGCAGCCGAAATTCGCACAGAATTATCAGCACTGCTCAAAGTGGTTGGTCTTGCTCAGGAACACCTGGAACGCTACCCGCACGAATTTTCCGGCGGACAACGGCAACGGATCGGCATCGCCCGCGCCCTGGCGGTCAAACCGAGCCTGATCATCGCTGACGAACCGGTTTCGGCGCTCGATGTGTCGATTCAGGCCCAGATCATCAATCTGATGCAGGACATCCAGCAGGAGTTCGGCCTGACCTATCTGTTCATCGCCCACGACCTTGCCGTTGTCCAGCATATCTGTGATCGGGTTGCGGTCATGTACCTCGGCCGGATTGTCGAAATTGGTCCGGCAGAAAATATTTACCGGCGACCATTGCACCCCTATACCGAGGCGTTGCTCAACGCTGTTCCGGTGCCGGTTCCAGGCCGACCGCCGCGGGTTCTGTTGCAGGGCGAAGTTCCCTCACCGATCAACCCGCCATCCGGCTGCCCGTTCCACCCGCGCTGTGCTCACGCCAAACCGATCTGCCAAACCGATCTGCCGGAGCTTGAACAACAGGCTACCGGGCATATGGTCGCCTGTCATTTTGCCCGGGAACTCGACTTGACCAGAAGCTGATAACAAGCGCGCCCTTCCCTCGGACCTAGTAAAATGCTATAATTTGACGATTTTGTGGTTGCACTCGATAGTGTTTGTGCCAATTTCTACATTGTTTCCGGGGGGATCATGCCGCAACGAGCCAAATTCGGGGTCACCACCCTGGAAGACATAAGCACTCTCATCCTGCAGTCGCACGATCTGGACGAAACACTGCGCAATATTGTCACCCTGATCCGTCGTCGCATGCGGACCGAAGTCTGCTCCATCTACCTGCTTGACGATAACGAAACCCTGTTCCTGAGCGCCAGCAAAGGTCTGG
Organism: uncultured Desulfuromonadaceae bacterium; assembly: GCA_965370375.1. Lineage (GTDB taxonomy): Bacteria > Desulfobacterota > Desulfuromonadia > Desulfuromonadales > UBA2294 > Kmv16. The sequence continues at coordinate 1,791 of CBDUUF010000237.1, read as the reverse complement.
CCAAACGTTCGATCGGGCGGGTCAGCATGAAAATCGGCGAAGGCCTGACCGGGATGGTTGCCGAGGAAGGTCGGGCCATAACCATTCAGGATCCTGAAAACCACCCCCGTTATCGCTATTTCAAAGAAACCGGCGAGGAGAAATACCACTCCTTCCTCGGTATTCCCCTGTTTGATCGCCGCCAACCACTCGGCGTTATTGTCCTGCAGACCAAAGAGACGCGTGAGTTCAATGCGGATGAGATCAGCACCCTGACCGCCATCGGCGTGCAGATTTCCTCGGTCGTCGTCAACGCTCGCCTGCTCGATCTTATTAATCAACATGAAGAAGAAGCCGACCGGGTAGCTAGAGAGATGCGCGAGGCCCGCCGGGCGCAGTCTGATAAGCTGGCGAACGGTCAGGACGCCAGCAGTCTTGCCATGCGCGGTCATGTCGCCTACCCCGGTGTCGCCGCCGGACCGGCCAACATTCTCGAAGAACGCCTCGGCTTCGCCGATATCCTCGACGAGGAAAATGTCGACCCGGTTGAAGAGCACAAGCGCCTTGATGACGCCCTGGAAGAGACGCGGATCCAGACCCTGTTCCTGGAAAAACAGATGGCCGAACGGCTGTCGGAGCAAGAGGCGTCTATCTTCCATACGCATCTAATGATCCTTGAAGATCGCGGTTTTATCGACCGCCTGTACGAAGGAATCAAGCAAGGGCACAGTGCGCCATATATGCTCGAAAAAGTGGTCAGCGGGTATATCGAAGCCTTTGAACGAATGGACGACCCATACCTGCGTGAACGAGCCGCAGATATGGAAGACATCGGTCGCCGACTCCTGGCTAACCTGGTCGGCAAGAAAGATCACGGGCTGCACCTGAAGCATTCCGGCATCCTGGTCGCCAGACAGATTCTCCCGTCGGACATGGCGGCGCTCGACCACACCCAGATCACCGGTATCGTCACCGAATCAGGTGAACAGAATTCCCACGCCGTAATTATGGCGAAATCCCTCGGCATCCCGGCCTTGGTCGGCGTCAAGGGCGCCCTGAAAAGTATTGCCCCGGACGACAACCTGATTCTCGACGCCAATTCGGGTACCCTGTATATCAATCCGGGTGCGACCATCCTTGAGGAGTACACCCGCCTACAGGAAGATCAGAGCCGCGAGCGCAGCCGACTTGAAGAATACCGCGACCTGCCGGCCCTGACCGCAGACGGGCATGAAATCACCCTGCGCGCCAACGTCGGACTGGTCAGCGATGTGCCGATAGCCCTGCGCAATGGCGCCAAGGGGGTCGGCCTCTACCGTACCGAGTTCCCGTACATGGCCCGCGGCAGTTTCCCGGACCGCAGCGATCAATACCAGCTCTACCGCAAGGTAATTGAAGGCTTCGATCAACAACCGGTCACCATCCGGACCCTCGATATCGGCGGCGACAAGGAACTCCCTTACTTCAACCATCCCTACGAAGAGAACCCGTTCATGGGCTGGCGTTCAGTACGCATTTCGCTCGATAATCGCGACATCTTCCGTACCCAGATCGAAGCGATCCTGATGGCCAGCATCCACGGCCCGGTCAAACTGTTATTTCCGATGATTTCAAGTCTGGACGAACTACACGATTGCAAGGAAGTGGTCAGGGAAGCTCAAGTCAACCTCGAGCGTGAAAACATCCCATATACCGAGGAGATCCCGCTCGGCATCATGATTGAGGTACCGGCAGCGGTTCTGCTGATTAACCGATTTGCGCTGGAGGTCGACTTTTTTGCCCTCGGTACCAACGACCTGATCCAGTACCTGT
>CBDUUF010000236.1:0-3657 GCA_965370375.1 uncultured Desulfuromonadaceae bacterium | reverse complement strand
CTTGATGCGCAAAACCCGTATAGATGAACTGCCGCAACTGTTCAATGTGCTTAAAGGTGAAATGAGTTTTATCGGTCCTCGACCGGAACGACCGGAGTTTGTCGCCAGTTTGAGCAAAAAGATTCCTTATTACTCGCGCCGGCACTCGGTTAGGCCAGGCTTGACCGGCTGGGCGCAGATAAAATACCCTTATGGGGCCTCTGAAGATGATGCCCTGGAAAAACTCCGATATGACCTCTATTTCATCAAAAACTTTTCGCTCAGGCTGGAGATTAAAATCATTCTCGGGACAATTAAAGTTGTTCTGTTCGGTAAAGGAGGCCGGTAGCCGTGTACAAACGTATCGTGATGTTTTGTGTAATCTGTTTGAGTTTTAACTGCAGCGTTGGCGCACAGGATTACATTATTGGTGGCGGTGATCTGTTGCAGGTTTCGGTCTGGGATGTTCCCCAGTTCAGCGTCGAGGTGGTGGTTCGCCCTGACGGAAAAATCACTCTGCCGGCTGTTGGCGATATTGTTGCTGCAGGTGTTTCACCTAAACTGCTCGCAGCCAAAATTAAAAAAGTTCTTGCCGGTATGGTCAATGAGCCGATTGTAACCCTGACTGTTTTAGAGGTGACCAACAACAGAATATACGTTGCCGGGGGTGGTGTGCTGTCAGAAGTGGTGCTTTTTACCAGTCAGGTCACCTTGTTTCAATTCCTTTGCCGTTTCGATTCATTTAACGAGGCAGACCTTAAGCGCGCTTATGTCATGCGTGACGGCAAAAAAATAAAGGACAATTTCGAAGGCTTGTTTCTCAGTGGGGACCTAACCGGTGACCTTAAACTTGAGGCAAATGACATCGTATTTATCCCCAACTATAGCGATAACAAGGTCTACGTTGTCGGCGCTGTGAATGAGCCCAGATACGTCTTCTATCGGTCCGGTCTGAAGGTTCTGGATGTGATTCTTGAAGCCGGAGGATTTACCGAGTTTGCCGACAAAGGTGATGTGGTTATTATCCGTATGCAGAAGTTGGCCAATGGCAAGGTTGAAAAACTTGAGATTGAAGCAGACATAAAAGCCCTGTTGAAAGGGAAGGATTCGAAGCAGAATCATCTATTACAACCGGGCGATTATGTGAATGTGAAAGAAGGCTTGTTTTAAGGTCTTCGCTATCTGATCACACAAAGGATCGGTTATGAATGAATCGCTGCAAGAACTACTCAGATATTTTAACCTGATTTACAGACGGCGGTATCTGTTTATTGCAGTCTCTTTGCTAGTGATGACACTCATGGTTGCCTGGAGTTATACGCGACCCAAACAATATAAAGCCGCCTGTACGGTATTTATTGAATCGAATGTGATCAATAGTCTCGTTGAGGGGATTGCAATTACACCGGATATGGACGAGCGGATACGGGTTCTCAGGTACGCTATGATCAGCCGCGGGCTGTTAACCCGGGTTCTGGAGAAAATGGGGCATCAGGTTGTGTCGGCGGGCGCAAATAAGATTGAACCTTTTGTCACTGCACTGATCGCGAGGATCGACATCGAAGTCAGGCAGCATGAATTGTTTTTTGTTTCGATTGTTGATAGCGATCCGCACTTTGCGCAGGACTTTATCAATATGCTGGTTTCGACCTATGTCGAAGAGAGTCTCAGCGGAACCCGCGCCGAGACCTATGGCGCCAAGCGGTTTCTCGATGAGCAGAGCGAAAATTTCCGCGACAAACTTGAGCAATCCGAAAACGCCATCATCGCTTTTAGAAAAAAACAAGGTGTTTACGTTACGGTCAATGAAGAGACGATAATCAACGATCTGCGGGAATATCAACGGGACATTGAGTCGATTGAGGTCACTCTTGCAACGCTGATCGCCCAGAAGGTTCAGTATCAGGTTCAATTGCAAAAGCTTCCGGCAACTATCCCGCTGTTCAACGAACAGAACCAGGGCGACCGGGTACTGGCCCTTGAGACAAGAATCCGGCAATTGTTGCTGACTTTTACTGAAAACTATCCGGAAATTGTCAGGTTGAAAGTTGAAATAGAGGGGCTCAAGCGGGCCAGAAATAACGGCGATCAAGACTCTGCGCCGGCAACGGCCGAGATGAATATTGTGAATCCGGTTTATCAGGATGTACAACAGAATGTTTTTGATCTTGAGGCCGAGATCAGCTCATTGCAGAGCCGCAAAAAACAGCTGGCGAAGATCTTGGCAGAGCGTGAACAGGTGCTGCAGAATGCTCCGGAAAACCAGAAGGATCTGGCCTTGCTGGTTCAGGAACGGGATTCAAATCGTCGCATATACGAAGAATTACTCTTGCGGCATAGTCAATCCGAAGTATCCAAGCAAATGGAGATTGGTGACAAAACAACGACCTTCAGAATTGTCGATGCGGCATTCCTGCCGAGAGCGCCGATTTCTCCAAATATGATGTTGCAGATCCTCCTGTCTATTGCCGTCGGTTTCGGTGTCGGTTTCGTTACGGTGGTTGCCCTGGAAAATTCGCAGAACAAACTTGGCTCCATCGAGCAACTACGGGTGTATGACGTTGTGATACTGGCAACGATTCCGACGCTGCATAATCCCGAGCAGGTTCAGCAGATAAAACGTCAGAATACAATTGTATACGTTGCAGCATCGGCCTATTTTGTCGGGATTTTGGGAATTCTGTTGCTTGAAACGTATAAACGAATGTTCTAACCGGTCAGGATCACGTTATGAGTCGAATCGACAAAGCGATTGAGCTGGCGGCAAATAAAAAACAGGGCGCTGTCTTTTCCGGTAAACAGGAACCGATGCAGCGTGACCCGGTTGATCATACGATCGCCTCGGCCGGGTATGACCAGCTTGCACCGATGCCAATTAATGATCCACTGTTTGCACCCTTGGTTGATCCTGGCGGTTTTGCCGCTGAGCAGTATAAAAAGCTGCGGGCAATGCTTATCAGAAAAACCAATCGGGAGACGTTTGAGAACTGCCTGCTGGTGACCAGCGCTGTGGCTGGAGAAGGGAAGTCGCTTACTACAATGAACCTGGCACTATCCCTGGCCCGGGCTACCGATTATTCCGTTGTTTTGGTCGATACTGACCTGAGAAATCCACAACTACACCGGATGCTTGGTCTCGAGCCGGAATTCGGCCTGGTGCATTACCTCCGCGATGGCGTGCAGCTTGAGGACATCATGCATAAGGTCGGTCTGGGCAACCTCTGTCTGATCCCGGCCGGTGAGAGTGTGCAGGAACCGCTGGAGCTGTTGACCTCAAAGCGAATGCGAGCCTTGATGACTGAAATTAAAGGACGCTATCACGATCGCTATGTGTTGCTTGATACGCCGCCGATACTCCCTTTTGCTGATGTACGGGTGCTCGGTGAAATGGTTGACAATACCATTTTTGTCTGCCGGGAGGGGTATTCCAATCGAGACCAAATCAAGCAGGGGCTCGAAGCTATGAGTGACTTCAGTCTGCTCGGGATTGTTTGTAATGACATGCGCCTGTCGGCAGAAATGGATTATTCAAATTACTACGGCATTAAGTAGAGCCCATCCGGAAACTCTGGGTGGGTGTAGTGCTCGTTGCTGATTTGGCAACCAGTAATTTTTTGCAAGGCCAAGGAAATCAAGCATTTGAGCGGAGGCGTAGTACTTTACGCCGCACAATCAAAT
>CBDUUF010000235.1:0-3673 GCA_965370375.1 uncultured Desulfuromonadaceae bacterium | reverse complement strand
GGCGACCGGTGTTCAGTTGGCCGAAGGGGTCATCGAGCTGGCCAAGGCCGACGAACCTTTCAGCCGCGCCAACCTGGAGCGCACCTACATCGAGCGACGCCGCAGTAGCTGGGTAGAAAAAGACGCAAACATTGCCAAGAAATCCCGCGATGGCTTTACGCGCGGCATGATCCCCGGCCTGCTCGGCATGGCACTTTCCGGCATGAGCAACGGGCGGTTCAATATCGGTGGTAGTTTCCGCCGGCCCTGGGAGCGAATCCCTGCGTTCAAGGATTATTTCCACGGGCAGATTTCCCCGGAGCAAATCGACAGCATCGTTGAGGATTGTCGACAACACGGTAAGCCACCCTTCGAGCCACTTATGGACCAACTCGGTTGGCCGCCGATTGAATACGATGGCCAGCTGCTGCTTTCGCATCAGGACGCCCTGCTGATCGGTGGCAAGGTTCAGGCGGCGCACGGCTTTGCCGACCATGTCCAGTTTGTCGACCCGCAAGCATGTGTTGGATGTGAAAGCCAGATTTGCGTGGCTATGTGTTCCGGTCAGGCGATCGCTGCAGCTGAAGGCGGCGGCGTCCCACAATTTGACCGTGAAAAATGCATCCACTGCGGCATCTGTATGTGGAACTGCACCGTCGGCCGGGCCGACAATCCACAGCGTAGCAATGTCAACTTCGCTGCTGGCTCGGGAGGACTGCATTCAGCAGAGAACTAAGATTTAAAAACAATAATAAGCTTGAGCTTTCTTCAAGCCCTTCGTGTTCTTCGTGGTTAATCTTATATATTATTATTTTCACGTCATAACAAGATCAAGGAGCTTAATAGATGAGTGGATTTCATATTGTAGTCTGCGGCAGCCTGGTCCCTGACCCGCTGCAGACGCTGGAGCCGATCGAAGGCCCGGCCGGGCCAGCCCTGAAAAATGAAATGATGCTGCCGGCAGTGCTCGACCCCTGGGCTGGGCACGCCCTGTTTGAGGCGGCCGAGCTCGCCAAGAATATACCGGACAGCAAAGTCTGGCTGGTCAGCCTCGGCCCGAAAGCCAAACTGCAACAGCTGATGATGTCGATCGCCCAGAAAGTCTCTTTTGAGCTGGTCGCCATTGACGGCTCGGCCGGTGGTTTCACTGACCCGTTTGATGTAGCCGCAACCCTGGCCGAGGCTATCAGCAAAATTGCAGGTCTGGATCGTTCCAGAATGTTACTGTTTGGTGGTTGTGCTTCAGCTTCGCGCGATGCCAGTGTAACCATGCAGATGGTCGCCGAACGACTCGACATCGTTGATCAATTCCTGGCCGTCGACAAGCTAACTGTAAGCGATGACGGCAGCATGGAGATCCTTGAACGGATCGAAGCCGGTCAGTATCTGGTCTCTAGCTGTACCGGTGCGCCGGCAATGCTCGGCTGGGCCACCGGCAGTCTGCCTGAACCACCTAATAACCCCCAGGTCGGCATGATGAATATGCGGACAGTTATGCCCGCGCTGCAAAAAGCTCAGTCGGCTCAGGTCGGCATCGGTGGTTTGCAATACGCATCAGTCGAGCTGCCTCAGCAACGTCGGGCAACACGGGTGGTTAAAGATACTCCGGCAGAAGAGATCGCCCAGGAGATTGTCGACTGGATTAAATCCTAGAACCGCCAAACGGTTCCGTAATATTATTGATGGAGATTTGTAATGGATAAAATTTTAGTGCTCGCCCATACCCAGGATGACGGTTCCCTGCCGAAGGGTGCTTATGAAACGCTCACCGCAGCGATGACTCTGGCCGATGATCTCGGTGGTGCTGCCGTGACTGTTGGACTCATCGGTGCTGATGTGCAGTCTGCGGCAGACAGTCTCGCTGCCTGCGGAGCCGACATCCTTGCTGTGAGTGGCGAGGATTTTGCCACCTCGCGCTACTCCTCAGATACAGTCGCCGTCGAGGCATTAGTCAAGGAGGCCGCACCGACTATGGTTCTGGCTCCGACCAGTTCACGCTTTTCCCGCTGCCTGCCGGGCGCTGCCTATCGTTGCGACGGACGCATCGAGACCCACATCACCGCTCTCGAAGTAGTCGCTGGCGCGGTGCAAGTGCAGCGCTGGTACTATCGACAACGCATGGTTGCCACCCTCTCACGAGTCCAGCGCCCCTGGTTTCTGCTGATTGACTCAGGTGTGTTCGAGCCGTGGCAGGGTGCTACCGGAGCTGCTGAGGTACAAACCCTCGAGGTCACTATAGGCGATGACTGTAGACGCACCAAAGTAATCGGCGTACAAACCCCGGGCAGCGACGCGCAGACGATCCGCCCCGAGGCCAAACTGCTGTTCGTTGCCGGTGCCGGATGGGCCAAGAAACAGACAGACGGCCAGTTGCACATCAAGCAGGCCGAAGAACTGATTCTCGGCTTCATCACCAACAGCAAAGCATCGCTCGGCAGCAGCAAGTCTTTAGTCGACCAGTCAAGCGAAGGTGAAGTTATCAGCTTCATGAGCCACCTGAATCAGGTCGGCCAGACCGGCTCTACCCCGCGCCACCCGAAAGGGCTGGCCACCTGCTGCCATGGCGAGGAACCACACACCGTCGGCTGGCGCTTTATCAATGAGCGTCGCGCCATCAGCCTTGACCCTAATTGCGGCTGGGCCCAAGGTAAAGCCGATGTCCTCTATGTGGCCGATGCGTTCGAGGTAATCGCTAAAGCGAATGAGCTTCTAGCTAAAGGGTAAACAACATAATTCATCCACAAAAAGAGCCTCCTGATCGGGGGCTTTTTTTATTTTGTGCAGGGCTGTCTACCTGCCGCTACGCCATCGACGATTTTTAGTAATATCAGCAGCAGATTCTTGCCGTGCTCAGCAGAAACATGTTAGCTTGGCGAGATATTTTTTTACTCATAACAAACACTTCAACCAAGGAGACGCTACGTGTCTGTCATAGAAGTCAAACACCCTCTCGTGCGCCATAAACTAGGTCTGATGCGCAAAGCTGATATCAGCACCAAACAGTTTCGTGAACTCGCCTCCGAGGTTGCTCGCCTGCTCACCTACGAAGCTACCAGCGATCTTGAGACAAAAAAGGTAATGATAGACGGCTGGGCCGGGCCGGTCGAAGTCGACAATATCAAAGGCAAAAAGATCACTGTGGTACCAATCCTGCGGGCCGGTCTCGGCATGATGGATGGTGTCCTCGACCTGATCCCGAGCGCCAGAGTCAGCGTTGTCGGGCTGTACCGTGATGAGGAGTCGCTGGAACCGGTCGCCTATTTTCAGAAGTTCGCCAAACAGATTGACGAACGGACTGCGATGATCCTCGATCCGATGCTGGCCACCGGCGGCAGCGCGATCGCCGCTATCGACATGCTCAAGGAAGCCGGCTGCAAAAAGATTAAAGGCCTGTTTCTGGTGGCCGCCCCGGAGGGGATCGCCGCCTTGCAGGAGAGTCACCCGGACGTCGACATTTACGTTGCAGCGATTGATGAAAAGCTGAACGAAGTCGGCTATATCATCCCCGGTCTCGGTGACGCCGGCGATAAAATATTTGGCACCAAATAATCTTTTATTTCTATTTAAGCTGGAGGGTTTACAATGAATGATTTGCAGAACAACCGCTACAACCTGAGCCTCAACCCGAAAGAGATGGTCATCGGCGCGCAGATGTTGTTCGTCGCCTTTGGCGCCCTGGTTCTCGTTCCACTTC
>CBDUUF010000234.1:0-3675 GCA_965370375.1 uncultured Desulfuromonadaceae bacterium | reverse complement strand
GTATAAAAGGGAATTAGCCTTTTTGACGGAGGATTGATACGATGGAAGTAATCTTAATTGAAAATGTGGATGGACTCGGCAATATCGGCGAGATGGTCAATGTCAAGCCTGGTTATGCCCGCAACTACCTGCTGCCGCAGAAATTTGCAGTTGAAGCTAATCCGCGCAATGTTAAAGAATTTGAGCACCAGAAGCGAGAAGCTCAGCGTAAGCTCGAAAAGCGGACCCAGGCAGCTGAATTGATCAAGAACAAAATCGAAGCTATCGCTTGTGTTGTAAGTCATCGAGCCAGCGAAGACGGTAAACTGTTCGGCAGCGTTACCAATATGGAATTGGCTGAGCAAATGACGGCTGCCGGTGTTGAGATTGATCGCAAAAAGATCGTTCTTGCCGAGCCGATCAAGTCTCTCGGCGAGCATGAGGTTCCGGTCAAGCTTGACGCTGGTGTGGTCGCGACTCTGAAAGTTACGGTCGAAGCTTCGAGCGAAGAAGAATAATCTGTTCCGGCACGGGGAGTCCTCCTCCCCGTTGCCGTTCTTTCCGGGGAGGTTACCATCGAGACGCCTTCGCATCGACTGCCACCACAGAGTCTTGAGGGAGAAATGTCTGTACTGGGCGGCGTTCTGTTAGAGAACGAGGCCCTGAATAAGGCCCTTGAGGTACTGCGTTCTGAAGACTTCTACCGGGAAAGTCACCGTAAAATCTTTAATGCCCTTATTATCCTGTTTGAAAAGGGTGAGCCGGCTGACCTTGTTACCCTGACTGCTGTTTTAGCCGATAATGGCGATCTGGAAGCCGTCGGAGGCAGCTCCTACCTGGCAACTCTGGTTGACTACGTTCCTACCGCAGCAAACATCTCTTACTACGCCCGTCTGGTTAAAGAAAAATCTATAGCGCGCAGTCTGATTCGCGTCGCGACGGATATCGTCTCGCGTGGTTATGAAGGTGGCGGGGTAGAGGAAGATCTCGACTGGGCAGAGAAATCAATTTTCGACATTGCCGAGCAAAAAACCAAACGTTCCTATTATTCGACAAAAGAGATTCTCAAGGATACCTTCAAGACCATAGAAAGCTTGTATGATCGTAAAGAACAAGTAACTGGGGTGCCGACCGGATTTACCGAACTTGATCAGATGACTGCCGGGCTTCAAAGTAGCGATCTGCTGATTTTGGCCGGGCGTCCCTCTATGGGGAAAACTGCATTTGCTCTTAATATAGTCGAATTTGCCGCTATCCATAACGAAAACAAGGTTCCAACGCTGATCTTTTCGCTGGAGATGGGTAAAGAGCAGTTGGTTCAGCGTATGCTCTGTTCTTTGTCCAAGGTCGATGCTGGCCGGTTGCGGACTGGCCATTTGGGCGATTCGGACTGGCCAAAGCTTACGACCGGGGCCGGTCTGCTCTCTGAGGCGCCTATCTATATTGATGATACTCCCGGCATTTCCGTGCTTGAGCTGCGGGCCAAGGCGAGACGTCTGAAAGTAGAAAAAAACCTCGGTCTGATTGTCATTGATTACTTACAGTTGATGCAGGGAAACAACCCCGAAAGCCGGCAACAGGAGATTTCCGATATCTCTCGTTCGCTTAAAGCGTTGGCCAAAGAGTTGAAGGTGCCGGTTTTGGCTCTTTCCCAGCTGAACCGTTCCCTTGAAAGTCGCACCGACAAACGTCCGATGCTGTCTGACTTGCGTGAGTCTGGCGCAATTGAGCAGGATGCCGACGTTATCATGTTTGTCTACCGGGAGGCGGTTTACTGTGAAGACTGTCGGAGTCGGGAAAAAACCTGCGACAAAGGGCATGACAAGGACGCAGAGATTATTGTCGGCAAGCAGCGTAACGGCCCGATCGGTTTGGTCCACATGACTTTCCGTGGTGAGTTCACTCGTTTTGAAAATCAGAGTAAGCGTCAGGATAGTTACTAAATATCAAGTTGTTTAAATTTGTAACCGGCGCCCTGTGATTATGTCACAGGGCGTTTCTGTTTTTTACGGGTATAGGTACAGTGCACGAAACCGGAGCAAGTCTGCCTTTCAGTTTCATACCAATCATCCAGATCGAATTGTGGAAAATAACAATCGCCGGAGAAGTTGTCCTCAACCCAGGAAATGTGTAGCCAGTCAGCAATTGGCAAGGCTTGGCGATAGACCTCTGCACCGCCAATACAAAAAATGTCCTTAGCAAAACGTTGTGCGAGAGTTATCCCTTCTGCAAAACTGCGGCAGATTGAGACATCGTCTGGTGCTTTGAGGGTACGACTGATTACAATATTGTTGCGCTGTGGCAGCGCGTGTCCGATGCTCAGATAGGTTGTGCGCCCCATCAGGACTGTGTTGTTGATAGTCTGTTGGCGAAACAACTGTAGATCCTCGGGGAGAGCCCAGGGGAGGTCTCCTGCTCTGCCGATCACGCGCATTTCTGTCATTGCAACGATGATATGTATAGCTGGCACCGTGGATCTCCTGACTTTAACGAAATATCGGATTAAATTGACAAATTTTAATTGAAAAAAATCTGTTTTCAGTTATAATGATTAAAACCAACTAATTACACACGGGTGCTCATATGTCGAGTCTAGTTGTTTACAATAATGGCAATAAAGGTCATGTGACTGCAGACATGCTCGATTATTTACTCGAATCTGGAGATATCATCAGTTTCAAGCGTCGGGATGGTTGGATCAGGCCCGGTTGTGATAAAATTCGCGACCGAGATGCTTTGGTCTTCAGTATCCCGGAACGCCGGACAGCGATGAACGTACTCCTCGCTTCGAACAAGCCATTGTTGGTGAACGAATTACGCTAAGCCAGTGTCCCGCCGGTTGCTATCTTCTTTTCTTCGTATGGCTCTGTCTTCTCACCAGAAACGCCCAGCTCCTGCCAGTCGCGTTGACCAGTAGTCCGAGTCTAGTCGGGCAATTTTAACTTTTTTCCCGGATGATGGGGCATGGATAAAGTTCATGCCCTCTGTATAAATACCGACATGTGAAATTGTTCGGTGGTTAATTTTAAAAAAAAGCAGATCGCCTGGCTGCAGTTTGTTGAGCGGAACTTTAGCTGCTTGTTTGTAGAGCATTTGTGAGGAATGCGGAACCTTAATGCCCACCTGACGGTAAGCATAACGAACCAATCCGCTACAATCGAACCCCTGAGGTGATTCACCACCATAGCGATATGGTGCACCGAGCATCTGTTCCGATATCGCAACTACCCGTTTTCCTGCATCCGTTCCACCCGACAAGTCCGCAGACGGCAAAACCTTAGAGGAGCAACCTGCCGAAACTAATACAACTGCTAAAAAGCTGAGTGTTAAAGTAATTTTTTGCCAATTTCTCATTTGATACACCGAGTCATTGAATAGACCTAAGCAAAAAACGCTCTGTCCTGCTAACCTTATGAGCGTTTGATCCGGAAACGAATCGGAATAGAGACCGCGCCCTCGGTAGCTTCTTTACCGATTCTGGCCGGTTCAAAGTGCCAATTTCTAACAGTATTTATTGCTGCCTGATCGAGGATTTGGTAATCAGAACTCTGCTCGACAACAATTTTACCAACAGCTCCAGAGCGATCGACAATAACTTTAAGCCAGACTTCACCCTCCCAGCCATAACGTAGCGCATTCACCGGATATACTGGTGCCGGCGATAGATACCTATTATCGGGATAGGCCCGGTATACA
>CBDUUF010000233.1:0-3711 GCA_965370375.1 uncultured Desulfuromonadaceae bacterium | reverse complement strand
ATGTTGCGGCAGCGGTAAAGATTATTGAGTCTGAGAAGATAGCGCCCGAAATTTCTTCATCTCCAGCGCCAATCTTGGTGCAGGAACCGTTGCCGGTTTATCGAGCTACAACACAAGAGCCGGTATATTCTTCTCCCGTGGTGTCGTCTCCCGGGGAGACACCCTTTGTTCTGCCCGACAGGGAGAACCTTTCGTCCGGACCCTTTTCATCTTTAACGGTTATTGGCCAGTTCCATGGCAGCTATCTGGTCTGCCAGGATCGGGGTGAGCTGGTCCTGATTGATCAGCATGCAGCTCATGAACGCATCGGATTTGAGCGATTGCGCCAGCAGTTTTATGCCGAGGGGATTGTGCGGCAGGAGTTGTTGTTTCCGGTTGTTATGGAATATGATTTCAAGGAGGCTGCCCATTTAACGCAAAATCTTGATGAGTTTGCCCGTTTCGGTTTTGATGTTGAAGCTTTCGGTGGCAATGCGTTTGTGCTCAAAGCGATACCCCAGCTGATGGATGGGGCGGAGGCGGAGCAACTGGTGCGTGATGTTGCCGCAGAGCTCGGCGCACTGGGCGAGAGTGACCTGATTGAGGAAACGCTTGATCACATCTTGATGACTATGGCCTGCCATGGCTCAGTGCGGGCCAATCAGACGCTATCGTTGCCGCAAATGGAGGCGTTGTTGAATGACCTGGACCGGGTCGATTTCAGCGGCCATTGCCCGCATGGACGGCCGGTCATTCAACGCATTGCCATGAGTGAAATCGAGCGCATGTTTAAAAGAACCTGACTATGTCCACTCAAATTGAAAATCCGAATATTGTTGTTATCTGTGGCCCGACCGCATCCGGGAAAACCGGCCTCGTCTGCAATCTTGCCAGACAGTTTGATATTGAAGTTGTCTCCGCCGACTCTCGCCAAGTTTACCGGCATATGAATATCGGTACCGCCAAACCGACAGCCGAAGAACAAAATCAGGTTCCACACCACCTTATTGATATCGTGAATCCGGATGAACCATTTTCTGTGGCCGATTTTGTTCAATCAGGGCGTCAGGCTATCGCCGGAATTTTGTCGCGTAAGCATATTCCGGTTGTCGTCGGTGGTACGGGTCTCTATATCCGCGGACTTACCGACGGCTTGATCGATGCACCGGCTGCTGATGAATCTTTGCGCCAGAATCTGCTCAGCTTTGAACAAGAGCATGGCAGTGGGTCTCTTTATCGCCGGTTGCAACAGATTGACCCGGAGCAAGCCAAAATCATTCACCCCAACAATCTGGTGCGGATTGTTCGGGCGATTGAAGTCTTTGAGTTGGGTGGCGTGCCGCTCTCAGTTCTGCAGAAACAACATGCTTTTAATGACTCTCCCTACCGGCTGCTCAAGCTATACCTTGACCCGCCGCGGCCATTATTGAATGCGCGAATCGACCAGCGTGTTGATCAGATGCTATCTGACGGATTGTTTAATGAGGTACAACAGCTACTTGACCTGGATTATCCTCCGAACCTCAAGGCACTGAAGACGATCGGTTACCGTGAATCAATAAATTATTTACGCGGAGACTCTTCGGCAGAAGAGGCTTCTGCACAGATCAAATTAGAGACTAGACAGTATGCTCGGCGACAAGAGACCTGGTTCAGGAAAGAAAAATCAATAATTTCAGTTGATTCCTCGGCAGAAGCTGATAATATTTCTTCCATGATCGAATGCTTTCTAATGCAGAAAGGGAGAGGCTATGGGTAAGACACCGTTCAATATCCAGGATCAATTTTTAAATCAGGCGCGTAAAGAACGAGTTCAGGTTACGATTATTATGATGTCCGGAGAAAAACTTGAAGGATACATAAAGTCGTTTGACAGCTTCTGCGTTCTGGTTGATGGTGAGTCTGATATACTGTTGTACAAACATGCAATCGGCTCTATTACTTCCAAAGACGGGGCTTTCCGTCTGCATGGTGGCAGGGACTGATTTTCCCTGAACAGTTTATGACAACAATAATCCCCGTGTGCGGTTATGCTGCAGCGGGGATTTTGTGTTAGACCTGAGGTTCTATGGTTAAAATAAAACAGGTTCTTTCCGGAAGTATTGCGGCTGAACTCGACTTAGAAGTCGGTGATAACCTCTGCACGATTAATGGTGAACCGACCAGGGATTTTCTTGACCTCTTTCTGGCGGATAAGAAAGAGGCTTTATTGATTGTTGTTGAGAAAGCAGACGGTGATGTCTGGGAGTTGGAAATTGAAAAAGAAAGTGAAGAAAGCTTAGGGGTTGCTCTTGTGCACCCTGAGCCGAAGCAATGTGGAAATAAATGTATTTTCTGTTTTGTTCATCAACTGCCGAAAGGGATGCGCCGCTCCCTCTATATCAAAGATGAAGATTTCCGTTTTTCTTATCTCTATGGCGCTTATGTAACGCTGAGTAATATTAAAGAAGCCGACCTCCAGAGAATAATCGATCAACAACTTTCACCTCTATATGTCTCGGTTCATGCGACAGATGAAGAGGTGCGTACTCGACTGCTTGGTCGATCATCGCCGGCCATTATGCCTATTTTAAAGAGGTTGACAGCTGCCGGGATCGAAATCCATACGCAAATCGTGGTCTGTCCGGACTTTAATGACGGCATCGTACTGGATCAGACCATCGAAGATATCTA
This sequence comes from uncultured Desulfuromonadaceae bacterium, assembly GCA_965370375.1. Taxonomy (GTDB): domain Bacteria; phylum Desulfobacterota; class Desulfuromonadia; order Desulfuromonadales; family UBA2294; genus Kmv16. Next base: position 1,059 of record CBDUUF010000233.1, on the reverse strand, counting down.
CACCCTTACTCCGGGTGTTTGTTCTCTTGCTGTGGTGCCGGTGGGACTTACAGGCCATCGATTGAAACTACCGAAATTGCGGACGCCTGATGTAAATGAGGCAGCCGGAATTATCTCAACCGTCAAGCTTTGGCAGAAAAAAGCTTTGCGTGAAACCGGTAGCCGGTTTATCTATCCAGCCGATGAATTTTACTTAAAGGCTGGCGTCGAATTTCCGCCACTTGACGAATACGAGGATCTACCACAGGTTGAGAACGGTGTCGGGCAGGTTGCTCTGTTCAGAAGTCAGGCAAATGAAGCTTTACTGGAAGCTGAACCGATGCAATCATCAGTTTCCGTCTCTACCTTCACCGGGGTGTCTTTTTATCCTGATTTGCAGTGTTATGTTGAAAAGTTGATGAATATTACGACCTGCAATGTTACCGTTTACCCGGTAGTAAACAGATTTTTTGCCGGGCAGGTAACTGTTGCCGGGTTGCTGACTGGCCAAGATGTATTGCAGTGTCTGCGTAATGAAGACCTCGGCGAAGCGTTGTTGGTGCCGGATGTAGTGCTCAGGGATGGTGATTGTCTGTTCCTTGATGATATGTCACTGGAAGAGCTCGCCGGGCAGTTAGGCGTGACCTGCATCAAGATCCCGTGTACGCCCTGGGGGGTTCTTGATGCACTCGAAGATCTGGCTGACACCTATTGAAAGGAAAACTCGGATGGCAATTGACAATTTGATGAACCAGATACAGGAGTTGCTTTCAACAGGTAGCTACGCAGAAGCAATCAAGGATATAAACAAAGCTCAGGCCGATGGTCATACTGAAGCCGATCTTGATGTGCTGCTCGGCATAGCCCTGGAGGAATCTGGCGACCTTAAGGGCGCGGTTACCTCATATCGCCAGGCGGTGGACAAAAACCCGCAGGATATCGATGCTCACTATTCATTGGCTGACATCCTGTTTGAACAGAACAATCTCGATGAAGCGTTGGCCCTCTACGGGGACATTGCTGCAACTTTCCCGGATCAGGCAGAAGCTGAAAGCAGTATGGGGTGGGTTCATTCCAGTC
>CBDUUF010000232.1:0-3715 GCA_965370375.1 uncultured Desulfuromonadaceae bacterium | reverse complement strand
GCATCACGGGCGTTGGAGATGAGATTGATCAGCACCTGGGTCAGTTTATAGGGATTGATACAAACAGCGGGCAATGCCGTCGGACAGTTAACCGTAATCGGATAACCATCAAAAACAGCCTGGCTCTGCAGGGATTGAACCGTAGCATTCAGAATCTCACACAGGTCTATCGGGTCGGCAACAACTCCGGTCGGCGTGGCATAGTCGAGAAGATCTCTTATCAGACGATCAATTCGGTCGGTTTCATCAAGACTTCTGCACACCAGATCACGCTGTGCTTCCTCACTGACATCGACCTTAAGTATTTCCAGATAACCGATAATTGCTGCCAGAGGGTTGCCAACTTCATGCGCCATGCCGGCTGAAAGGTGTCCGACTGATGCCATTCGTTCTGCACTAAGGAGTTCATCACGTCCATTACGCAAAGCATCAATCATCTGGTTGAACGATTGCCCAAGATCAAGAATCTCCCGGGGACCATCAACAACAACGTGGGTAGTAAGATCTCCGGCGGCAACCGATGCCGTCGCCGCACGCAGACGATTTACCGGCCGAACCACATTACGACTCAGCACTACAATGCCGAAGGCGGTCAGTACCAGGCCATAGAGTAGGACATAAATGAAGACCAACCGCCGGGTTTCCGCAACCTGATTCTGTACATTGGTCAACGAAAACCGGAGCCAAGCAACTCCGACAAACCGCCGTTCACTGTCATGCAATGCTATGGCGGCATCGATAGAACCGGCTGAATGCTCTTTGAATGGTAGCCAGAACGAGGGAGAATCAAGTTGCAATTGTGGCTCTGTCGTCAAACGCGCCTGATGTGCCAAAATTATGGCACGGCGACCTTCACGGTCTGCCTGCTGTTGCCCTTCAACCGGCTGCATTAATCGATCATATAAAACCCACTCATCCAGATCCAGATCAAGTCCGGCCAGTAAAACGTGAAGATTATCAGTATCATTTTCAGTGTTTGCCGGTGCGTCATGAACTAGCGACTTGCCGACCAATTGGATGGTAAAACGGACATGATTGAGCTGTTGTTCGATAAGTTTTTGTTCGGTTAGATGCAAGAGAATAAAACCACCAAACAACAGCGCGGCCCCCACTAGCAGTGCGGTGGTAATAACAAGTTCAAACTGAAGACCTACAATACGACGCACAATACCCCTCACACGTATAAAGCATAGTGACCATCCGGAAACTCTGGATGGGTGTAGTGTACGTTTCTGATTTGGCAACCAGTACTTGTTTCACAAGGCCAAGGAAATCAAAGGTGCAGATTGACGCCGAGATTGCGAAAAAGGTCGGTTTCCGAACAGAAACTAGTTACAACTATTCAGAATAACACACATATATATTTTTAGGCAGGCCAGATTGTCAAATCGGTGTGCCAATAAGAATAACTTCCTGCCAGCAGCCTATCGGACTTTCCATGAGACGGGTGCAAATTTGATCGCTTGGCTCATATTTCAGCTATTTTTTGCCCCATAGCTATGGCTATAAGGCTGCAAATGAGCTAAAATCTGTTCTCAAACGCTTGAATTTTCACTTCGGCCCGGTAAGCTCGACAGGCTGCTAGCATCCGATTCAGTAACCATTTATTTAACATTTTGGCAGGAGATAACTTATGTCACGAATCCCGGTTGTCGATCAGGAAAGCTGTATCAGTTGTGAAGTATGCACCCAGATATGCCCTGAGGTGTTTCGTATGGAAGGTGAAGAGCATGGTCATGACCACAATCACGGTGAACACAAGTCGATAGTCTACAATCCGACCGGCGCGCCGGAAGAAAAGATAGAAGCAGCCATGGATGGTTGTCCGGCGGCGTGCATCTACTGGCAAGAATAACCGATGGCGTCGTATAAATCTCCGCCCTGCTGCGTTGCAGCGTTTTTTCAGGATCTCGACATAATGCGAGTATGTCTTCGCCCCTGAAAAAACACTACGCCTTGCTGGACGAATTTTTTACTTAGCCATCCAATATATGATTTTACCAATCTACATAATAATAATTCGTCAATAGCCTTTTCTATGTCACCTGACCTGCGATCAAATATCCGCAAACTCTATCTGTTTTCTTTCCTCAAGATGATGCTGTTTCCGATGGCAATCATCACCCTGTTCTGGAAAGACCATATCGGTCTTACGCTGGCTGAAATTATGCTCCTGCAGGCCGTCTTTTCCCTGGCCTCACTTTGTCTGGAATACCCGTCAGGTTATATAAGTGATCGTCTCGGTTATCGCTTCTCCCTGAATATTGCATCGCTGTTCGGCATAGCCGGTTGGGGCATCTATACAATTGCCGGAAGTTTTTATGGAGTTCTCGTGGCGGAAATACTGCTCGGTATTTCTTATGCCTTTATCAGCGGTAGCGACAGTGCCTTGTTGTTTGAAACGCTGCGCCAGCAGAAAGAGGAACAGCTGTACACGCTGTATGACGGTCGGATGTCCGGATTTGCCCAGACCGGTGAAGCGGTCGGCGCTATCGGCGCCGGTCTGCTTTATGCGGCCTTCCCTCTACTACCATTCTTTATCCAGATTCTGGTCTGGATAGTCGCACTTATGATAACGATGTCGTTGCGCGAAGCCCCAAAAGCGGAGCAGCCTGAACGGTCGCACTTGCGTGAGATGGCGGCGACATGGCTGCTCGCCTGGCGGGACAACCGCCGCATCCGCTCGACGATCCTGCTTGCTACCTGCGTCGGGCTGGCATCTTTCTATCCGGTCTGGCTTATTCAGCCCTACATGCAGGCCAACAATCTGCCGCTTGCCTGGTTCGGGCCGATCTGGGCCGGCGCCAACCTGACCGTCGCCCTGTTCTCCTTTCTCAGCCATCGAGCGGCCTTCTTCCTTGGTAACCGGGGCATGCTGATCATTGCTTTTGTGTTGATTGTAACCGGTTATCTGGGCCTCGGTCTGAGCGCCGGAATTTTCTCATTCCTGTTCTATTACCTGCTGACAGCTATGCGCGGCCTGCAAGGACCATTTTTACGCCATTTTCTGCAAAAAGAAGGTGTGCGGAAAAACCGGGCCAGTCTGTTGTCGCTCAAAGCTCTCACCTTTCGTCTCGGCTTTGTCGTTACCGCGCCCTTCATCGGTCTGCTGGCTGACAGCAATGGCGTCCAGCAAACTTTTCTCACCCTCGCTGCGCCGATCGGCCTGGCGACTCTGCTGAGCAGTCTCTATTTTTACCAGATCACAAAGTTAGCATCAGACAAAAATATCGAATAATCTCCAGCCTGTGCTAAGCTTTGGGTATATCCTGATAAAAGCGGACAACTGATGATTATGTATAGAATTCATCTTCGCAACCTTGTTTTCCTTTGCCTGACATTATCCCTCTACAGTTGCATGTCGACTGACAAATCATCCGAGAAACAAGCCCGCAAACAGGTCTACATCGACGCCAACCTGATGTTTGAAGTCAGCTACCCGGAAGAGTGGGTGCGTATTAAGCGGCCGACAAGCCTGACACCCCTCACCGAACAGACCACGACCTGGCGGATAAACAATCCACAAAGCAAAGAATTACTGCTCGAACTGAGTGTCATCTCGATACCGGCAGAACGTAATCCGTTCGGTTATAACGGATTGGAAACCATCCTTAACGAACAGAATAGTCTGCTCATCATTAAGACCAGAGAAGAGACCACGTTACCCGCCGGACCGACCAGAAAAATCAGCGGCCAGACACAACATATCACTTAT
>CBDUUF010000231.1:0-3718 GCA_965370375.1 uncultured Desulfuromonadaceae bacterium | reverse complement strand
ACTATAAGTATTTTCAAACCCTGAGCCATTCCACCCCCCTCAATTCATTAAAAAAAACAAGACTTATGCATATTAACGTATCAGGCCTTGATTCAATACAATAAAATACTTAACAAAACTAACTTTGGTCATCTCTGAGCTTTTTCAATACCGCCTTCATGTCTTCCCAGACCTCACGTTTACTCAAAGGTTTACGCAAAAGATACGCTGGATGAAAAGTCGGCATTAAAGGGAGGTTCCGGTATTGCTGCCACTGGCCACGTAACTTTGAAATCGGTGTACTGGATTGCAAAAGGGTCTGGGCCGCAAACTTGCCGAGCGTTATAATTATCTGTGGCCGGATTGCATCAATTTGCCTGGTCAGAAAAGGTTCACAAGTAGAAATCTCATCTTTGCTCGGGTCACGATTGTCCGGCGGTCGGCACTTGACAACATTACAGATGTAAACATCGCTGCGCTGTAGCCCCATAGCATGTATAATCCGATCGAGCAATTGTCCGACCTCACCGACAAACGGTTCACCGCTGTGATCTTCTTCCCGGCCAGGACCTTCGCCAATAAAAATAATGTCTGCATTCGGGTTGCCGACACCAAATACAAGTTTGGTACGATTTGCCGCCAACGGACAGCGTTGACAGTCACCGAGGTCGGCGGCTATTTCAGCGAGATTCCCTCCTGCCTCCTGCGCTGAGACGCCCTGGCTGCAAAGGGAAGTGCTCACTTCTGCCGGTGAACAATATACTTCACCAAGGCCGAGTCGTTGCAAATCCTCGAGGACTCCACGAGCTTGTCCAACAGCATTTTTCAGGTCAGATTTAAATTCCTTTGGCATAGTCTCTTTACAGTCCAGTCAAGGTCTATTATTCTTACTTATACACATAACGAAATGCGGCCACCAATGGCTTTTATGATCCCGACAATTCTGCTCCTGCTCATCGTTCTGCCAACTGAGGCCTGTGCCTGGGGAATTGGCGTCCACCTGCAGCTAGGCTCACAGATATTAGATCAGATAACTCTGCTTCCAGCCGGAATGCAAACTATCCTGTCGAGCCATCCGTTCGACTTCCTCTACGGCTGCATCAGTGCCGACATTACGCTCGGTAAAAAATATACACACCATCTACGCAATTGTCACTCCTGGCGTATGGGCAATAAAATTGTTGATGCAGCCGATAGTGATCGGCAACGAGCCTGTGCCTACGGCTATATGGCTCACCTTGCGGCTGACACAATCGCACATTCCTATTTTGTACCGTTTAAAATGATTCGCACCTTCAACACGATTATGCTCAAACACACCTACTGGGAATTGCGAGTTGAAGCCTGTGTTGAGGAGAAAACCTGGCTGCTGGCCAGACAGATAGCACAGAAAAATTTCAACGTTAACGATAACATGATGCGCGAGGTGCTCTCCAACACCCTGTTCTCGTTCAGCACCAACAAACGAATTTTCAACTCGTTACTGTTATTGAACAGACTGCAACAATGGCAAAAAACAATCCGCTCGTTATCGACTAACTCCAAGTGGACTCTGCCGGAAGATAATCTCAAAGAGTATCTTTCGCTGGCCCACGAAGCTGTGTTCAGCGTCCTTAGCGATCCGGAGTCACCATACCTGCAGGCCGACCCGACTGGTGCACGTTCGCTTAATGCAGCGCGCATCCTGCGCAAGAACCTCAAAACAGTCTGGCAGTCCGGAAAACTGACTACGGCAGAGATTGAAAGCTACCTGGATGATCTTCGGCCACGCTTCCGCCAAAGTATTCTTCAGCAGCAACATATTATGGAACTTTTGTCAGACGAAATTTGCCCATAATGTCTCTGCGCTTAATTGCCGCGCAGGGCTTTTATCCGATCAAGTAAGGTGTTAGCTACCTCAGATTTCGGCAATAACGGTAACTCTTCTTCTGAACCATCACGAAATAACAGGCGGACGGCGTTAGTATCAACCTCGAAACCAGCATCTGAGCGTGAAACATCATTGGCTACGATCAAGTCGACATTCTTCTTTTCCAATTTTTTACGGGCGTTGCCGATTAGATCATCGGTTTCAGCAGCAAAACCGACCAGCAGCGCATCCAGTCCCATATGCCCGAGGGCCGCAAGAATATCCGGGGTCTTCGCGAGTTCTATGGCCCAGCTATCCTGCCCTTCCTTTTTAACCTTCCCGTTGGCCCGAACCACAGGTCGATAATCAGCAACAGCAGCGGCCTTGATTATTACCGTAGCTTCACGAGCCCGTTCCAGAACGACACCATTCATCTGTTCGGCTGAGACAACATGAATTGTTTCGACCCCGGCGGGCGAATCAAGTGAAGTCGGCCCAGACACCAGAACTACCTTGGCGCCACGGGCGGCGGCAGCTCTGGCGATCGCATAGCCCATCTTGCCAGAGGAATAATTTGACAGGTATCTGACCGGATCGATCTCTTCACGTGTAGGCCCGGCAGTAAGTAAAATTGTTTCACCTGCCAGATCAGGTTCACGGATCGACAAAAGAGAGTCGGTAAACAGTTGCTCCGGGTCCGGCAGCTTGCCCTTCCCCTGCCAACCGCAAGCGAGATCACCATACGCTGGATCAATGAATCTATAGCCAACTTTTTCAAGACGGTTCTGGTTGTCGCGGTACAGCGGATTCTCGAGCATGTTGGTGTTCATCGCCGGTGCGAACACTACCGGTGCCCTGGTCGCCATGATGGTTGTCGTCAACAGGTCATCAGCAATGCCGTTAGCGACCTTGCCAATCAGGTTGGCGGTTGCCGGTGCAACAACCAGCAAATCGGCCCGGTCGGCCAGAGAGATATGGCCTATTTCCTGCTCTTGATACAGATCAAACAGCTCTGTATGTACCGGATTCCCGGATAGCGTCTGAAAGGTCAACGGGCCGACAAATTTTTGCGCAGCGTGTGTCATAACAACGTGCACATCTGCACCGGCTTTTATATACAATCGTAGTAGTTCAACCGACTTATAAGCGGCAATGCCACCACAGACTCCGAGGACTATAGATTTACCGTTAAGCATAGGTTGCCTCTTCTTAGTTAAAAACTGACAAAAGGGTTTGATCTCTTTTCGTGTCCGATTGAGGTATCCGGACCATGTCCCGGATGCACAACCGTATCATCTGCCAATACCAGCAACTTCTCGCGAATACCATTGATCAGAAGTTGATGATCACCACCCGGGAGATCGGTACGACCGATTGACTCGGCAAACAGCACATCACCAACTATCAGGCAGTTTTCCACCTGCAGGCAAACACTACCTGGAGAATGCCCTGGAACGTGCAAAACCTTAACTGCCAAATTACCTATTTGCAAGATGTCACCTTCAGCCATCAAACGGTCCGGCATCGGTGAGTCCTCAGCACTGAGACCGTATGCAGACGCATGCAGGCCAGCCTGAGATAACAACTGAACGTCATCGGCATGAATCAACAATTCGGCGCCGGTCGCTTCCTTGATCTGTTTATTGGCACCTATATGATCAAAATGTCCATGTGTATTGATGATCATGGCGACCTCACACTCTGCTTCCTTAACCGCTTGTAGAATCGATTCTGCATCTGCTCCTGGATCAACCACGGCAGCCTGGCCGGTCTCCTCACAGATCAGCAGATAACAATTCACCTGCAGTGGGCCAACAACTATTGGTTCAATTCTCATTTTCATATTCTCCATTTGTGTCGACAACAGGCAACTCTATACTAGCTGCTCGA
>CBDUUF010000230.1:0-3733 GCA_965370375.1 uncultured Desulfuromonadaceae bacterium | reverse complement strand
TAAGTGGAAATAATTCACTTCCTTGGTCAGTTTCATTGATTGATTCTTTTTTTGTGCATCTCATTCATGTGTTATGTATATCTCTATGCCATACATCTGTCAAGTTGCAGTCGGTTTATGGCAAGAAGTAATTTGCTTGAATTTAAGTGACGGCAATAGGCCGTATCAGGATAACTCAGAAGATCGACTGCACCAGATTGAGTAGCGGGTCGGGGAAAATTCCGAAAATCAGTGTTGCCAGACTACAAATCAGCAGGACCGTCGAATCGCTGTACGACCCGACCGAAAGATCAGGCCGCTCGGCGTCCGGGGCAAACATCAGCATCACCACCCGCAGGTAGTAGTAGACCGAAATCAGTGAGGCGAGGATGCCGATGATGGTCAAACCGATAAACCCGGCATCGATTGCCGCCATGAACAAGCCGAACTTACCGATAAAACCGGCGGCTGGTGGCAGCCCGGCGAGCGATAGAAGGAAGAAGGCGAGCAGTCCGCTACGTATCGGATAGTGGTAGCCGGCACCACGCAGGTCGGTAATCGTTTCCGGCTCACGTCTTACGTGGGCAAACGAGGCGAGGATGGCGAAGGATCCTAAAGAAGCGACAGTGTAAACAACCAGATAAAAGGCGACTGCTCTGAAGCCATCAGCGGTTCCGGAGATCAAGCCGAGCAACAGGTAACCCATATGGACCATCGAAGAGTAGGCGAGCAAGCGTTTGATGTTGTTCTGCCACAAGGCACACAGGGTCCCGACCAACATGGTGCTTGCCGAAAGCAGCCAGAGTAGTGATACCTGATCCGGCTGGAGTGTAGTTGCACCAGCATAGACACCAAGCACAGCAGCAACTACGGCTCCTTTAGAGCCGGTGGCCAGCAGAGCAGTGATCGGGATCGGCGCGCCCTGGTAGACATCCGGGGTCCAGAGATGAAACGGCACCAGGGAGATTTTAAAACCGACAGCAGCCATGATCAGCAGCCAGCCGAGCAGGGCGATCGGTTTGAGATGTTCCTCGACCAGATTTATTGTCAGCGCCTCGGGGAGGTGGAAGGTGCCGGTGGCAACGTAGATCAGCGCTATGCCGAAAGCGAGAAAACCGGTCGCCACAGCGCCGGGAACCAGATATTTGACACCTGCTTCGGCTCCGAACGGTGATTCCCGATCAAACACAATCAGAATATACAGCACCAGCGTGTAGGCTTCGAGACCAAGGAACAGGCCAAACAGCGAGCTGGCGGCCGAAAGCAGTGACATGCCGGTAGCGGCGAATAGGGTCAAGGCGACATAGATGCCGCCATCGAACCCGCGGTGTTCGCCATATCGCAGCGAGAGCAACAGCACCAGACCGGTGCAGAGCGACCAGAGAACGGTGAAAAAGCGCGCGACCGGCCCGGTTGAGAACAAGGCGCCGATCTCAGGAACAGCAGGCTCGTAGAATGCGGCAACAACCGCCGCCAGCAAAGCTACGGCAATCCCTGAGAAAACCAGCGGTTTCCAACGTGGCCACCAGGCACCGATCATCAACAGCGTGAGCGAGCCGAAGGCGAGAATCAGTTGCGGCATCAGGGCCAGAATTTCGAGCTTACTCATCTGCGCCTCCAGCCGGGTTGAACGGTGCTGAAATATCAATCATCTGCTGTATATGGTTATGCATCGGGTCCAGAAATGTCTGCGGAAAGAGCCCGATCCAGAGCACGAACAGGATCATTGGAATCAGAATTGTTGCTTCACGCAGGTTGAGATCTGCACAATAAGCCATTTTCCCCCGTGGTCCCCAGAGAACCCCCCGAACCATCCGTAGCATATAGACCGCTGCGAAAACTACACCACACATTGCCAGAATACCCCAGACCGGTTCGGCCTGGAAGGCACCGAGCAGAATCATGATCTCACCGGCAAAGTTGGCCAGACCCGGCAGGCCGAGTGAAGCTAAAGAAAAGAATAAAATGACGGCCGACAAGCGCGGAGCGCAGCTCCAGAGACCTCCGAGTTCATCGAGTTGGCGTGAGCCGGTGCGCAATTCGAGCATCGCTATCAGGGCGAACAGACCGCCGGTCGTCACACCGTGCGCGGTCATCAACAGAATGCTCCCTTCGAGAGAGAGAACATTCCAGGCGGCAAAACCGAGCAAAATCAGACCGAGATGTGCGACCGAGGAGTAAGCGATTATTCGCTTGATATCCTGCTGTACCGAGGCGACCCAGGAGGCGTGAAACAGTCCGATCAGGGCAAGAACCGCGAGTAGCGGCAGGCTGGCCATAGCGGCCCCGGGAAACAAGGTGAAGCCGAAGCGAATCATGGCGTAGGCACCGGTCTTCAGCAACAGCCCGGCCAGATCGACTGAACCGGCAGTTGGTGCTTCAGTATGTGCATCAGGCAGCCAGGTATGAAACGGAAACACCGGCATTTTGACTACGAAGGCGATCATAAAGGCTGCGAACAACCAGATCTCGGTTGTCGGATCGAGCACCGTTTCGCGCAAAGCCAGCAATGAGAAGGTCGGGATACCGGTCTGTTCCAGGTTCAGCAGGTGCAGGGCAATAATGCCGATCAGCATCACCAGACTGCCGGCCAGGGTGTAGAGGAAAAACTTGATGGCAGCGTAGTTGCGGTTATGGGAACCCCAGATCATGATCAGCAGGAACATCGGGATCAGCATAACTTCCCAGAATAGATAGAACAGAATCAGATCGAGGGAGATAAAGACCCCAAGCACACCACATTCGAGTAACAACAACAGGGCGATGAAAAACGGTACGCGCTTGGTGACCGGCCAGGCGACCAGCATCGCGATGACCTGCAGGAAACCGGTAAGCAGCAACATCAACAGGTTGAGGCCATCGAGCCCCAGGGTGTAGCGGATGCCGAAGCGGTCGATCCAGGCGGCATCTTCGTAGAGGAACCACCGTCCGCTCTGCTCCGGAGCGTACAGGAACAGGCCCAGGGTGAGCAGAAAGATCGTCAGCGTCGTCACCAGTCCGGCCCAGCGGCAAGCCTGCGGTGATTTGCGCAACAGCACGCAAGCCAGCACTCCGGCGAGCGGTAGCGCCAGAGTCAACGTGAGCCAGGGTATGTTAGAAAGTTCAGCCATCCATCTATTCCCTTACAGACTTACCAGGCGCCAGAGGCCCCAGCAGAGCAGCATAAGTACACCCCAGACCATTGCCCCGATCGAGGTTGAGAGTCGACCGGTACTGAAGCGACAAAGCCCACCACCAAATTCCCGGCAGGTCTGGGCCATTCGGGTCAACATGTTGTCAATCAGATCGCGATCGATTCCCTGGCTGCAGAACAGGCAGAGATGCGCATAGGGTCTTACCAGCAGGCGATCAATCAGCCGGTCGGCATACCAGCCGTTGAGTAAAAAGCTCCCGATCCGGCTGGTTTTCGGTTCCGGTCTCCGGCGATAAAATTGTCGGGCTATCACCCAGCCGGCCAGTGCGGCCACAGTAGCCGCTCCCCAGAGCAACAGTTCGAGTGAGTGACTGATCTCAGGCGTCACGCCGGCTAAAGAGCCGAGGCTGTGCTGTAACCAGGCACTACCGCCAATCAATTCCGGCAGGTTGATGAAGCCACCGGCCAGCCCGAGAATTGCCAGCGGCAGCAGGGGCCAGACCAACAAACCACCCGAGGTGTGGCCTTCTCTGGCCGGAGGTTTGCCGGCAAAGACCAGATAAAGCAGCCGGAAAGTGTAAAGCGCAGTCAGAAAAGCAGTCAGCAGACCGACAGCCCAGA
>CBDUUF010000229.1:0-3744 GCA_965370375.1 uncultured Desulfuromonadaceae bacterium | reverse complement strand
AGATCCGTCCTGATACTTAATCCTCGTAGTATCTTGTCCTGGCTGCTGCTCTCTAGTTGTCACAGAAACATAAAGACCGCCTTTTTCGGCGATCCAGCGTCTGTATATTTCCTCTTGGTTCGCCAGAGTTCGTGCTTCAACCAGGGCAGAGTTGAACACCATTTTACTATTATTATAAGAGTACATCAGACCGACAAAGACAACTATTGCCGTCCAGCCAAACAAGAGCGAGATTGCGATACTATTAACAAGGTGCGCTGTGATTTTGTTTTTATACAACATACCCAGACCTTGTGGATTACTTCCTGTTTTTCACCTGGTCAGTCCGCATCGCCACGCTCGGATTACGTCTGAGCAAAACACTTCCTGATTCGGTATCAAAAATAATCTTACGGCCCATCCCACCCTCTACATCCTGGCTGACAACTTTGATTTTCATATCCTCCAGCGTACTAAAAGCAAGTTCAACATTCCGCTCCCCAACCGCCAGAGCGCCGCTTGATTGTGCCCACATTGAGGCCCCACCGAAAACCTTAGCGATCAATCTTCCGCCACCGGCAATGCTTCTTACTTTCTCTACCAGACGATCGATGGCAACATTGCCATACTTGGGAGTAGGCAAGCCATCACCGTTCCAGAGCGGTAGCAGATAGTGATTAATGCCGCCTATACGGGCTTTTTCATGCCAGATACAGACCGCAACACATGAACCGAGAATTGTGGTAACAAGATGTTTGTCCCGATGCGTAAAAATCGTACCCGGATAAAGATAATGCGTATTAACAGCCTTGTTCTGTTCTGTGTGCACAGCTGACTCCGTCAAAATTGCTCGGCATCATCAAAGATGAACAGGTTACCTTCCTGTGCAACATCTTTCACTTCAACATCAGGCTGCGGCAGGGTGATGGTCACGACACACCCTTTCCCTTTAGCACTGGAAATATGCAATTCCCCGTCGAGCATCTCTACCAGAGACCGGACAATACTCAACCCTAAACCATGGCCACGGTGGATCTTGGTGGTACCACTATCAAGCTGCCGGAATCGATCAAAGACGGTATCCTGATCAACTTTGGCAATACCCTCTCCGTCATCCCTGACAATAAGCTTAAGCGTGTTTTTAACAACCTTGGCGCTTACATCAACCCGCCCTGCTTCAGACCCGAATTTTACCGCATTGCCGAGCAAGTTGATCAATATCAGACGTACCATGCGGGCGTCGGTAGAAAACACCAGAGGCATTTTGCGATCAGCCTCAACCTCCATCTGCTTCTCGTTAATCTGATAATCAAACGCTTCGACAACCCGATCAATAATAGTTGAGACGTCAACATGGGAAAAAGCCGGGTTAATTTCACCAGCTTCAAGTTCGGCCGCTACAAAAATATTCTGCAGCTGAAAATCGAGAGAAAAAGCCTCATGGTAAATCATTCTGGCCGTCGACACACAGCGTTCAGATTCGCTCTGACTGCAGAGACATTGTTGCGACAAACCCATGATTGAGGTCAGGGGATTATTGATTTCGTTACGGATATTTGACAGGAAATGCCCCTTGAGGGCTTCAGATTCCTGTAGTTTAGCATTCATTACTTCAAGTTTTTCTGTCATCTCTCGAAGATCACACAACGCCTTTTGATTAAAAGCAAAGCGTTCTTCAAGTTCCTTGATTAACTCATCATCCGATAGCCGTTTCATTTTCTGACACTCCCTCCATCCTGGCCTAACAACAAAACTTTCTCGGCAATATTTTCAAGCGGCAAAACATCATCTACCGCCCCAGCTTTGATCGCTTCGTTCGGCATCCCGAATACAATACAACTCTGTTCATCCTGAGCAACATTCCAGGCGCCAGCCTGTTTCATTTCCAGCATGCCTTTCGAACCGTCGTCGCCCATCCCGGTCATAATAACTCCGATTGCGTTATTCCCGGCATAACGGGCAGTTGAACGAAACAGAACATCAACCGACGGGCGGTGCCGACTAACCAAAGGACCGTCTTTAAGAGATACATAATAGCGGGTGCCGCTTCGCTTCAACAGAACATGTCGATTACCGGGAGCAATCAGCGCCCGGCCCTGAATAACACTGTCGTTGTCCTCGGCCTCCTTGACCGTGACCTTGCAGATGCCGTCAAGTCGCTTGGCAAAGGCCGCGGTAAAATGCTCAGGCATATGCTGAACAATAACTATACCGGGGGCATCGTACGGTAAACCCTGTAGAAATATTCTCAAGGCCTCAGTGCCACCGGTAGAAGCCCCGACAACGATAACTTTCTGAGTAGTCTTGAATTGTTCAGCCGTAATCTTTGGCCGAGACAAGATGACATCAGCCGTATGTTTCGGCTGGACCTGCAGCGGTGAATCAGAAATTTTACGCAACCGGGCTATCGAAGCGGCGCGGATTGCATCACAGATCCGTATTCTGGATTCTTCAAAAAACTGGCGGGCGCCACTGCGCGGCTTATTAACAATTTCTACCGCGCCAAGTTGCATCGCTCGCAGGGTAGTGTCCGCCCCTTTCTCAGTCAGGCTTGAACAAATCACGACCGGTATCGGCTGTTGCGACATGATTTGTTGTAAAAACGTCAAGCCATCCATCCGCGGCATTTCAACATCAAGTGTAATAACATCCGGACGTTGCTTGGCAATCTTGGTCGCAGCAATAATCGGATCAGCAGCAGTACCGAGAAGAGTCATATCTGGTTCACTGTTGATGATCTCACTAAGGACTTGTCGCACTACAGCGGAATCATCAACTACCAAAACTTTAATTTGCTTCTTCGACATTCACAAATCCTTAAAGTACTGTCAGGTTTTCATATAAACCGCCGGAGCCAGCTGCTTAAGCGGCAGCGGCATCCCGCTGAGCGTTTCTGAATGCCCCATAAACAGGTAACCACCCGGCAGCAGACAGTTGCACAATCTGGTCAGGAAACGTTCCTGCGTCTGGCGATCAAAATAGATGATGACGTTCCGGCAAAAAATAATATCTTGCCTTTCCGCTACATTAAATTTTGCATCCATAAAATTTAGACGCTGAAATTTTATTTTGGCTCTGATTTCTGGAATAATACGGACCTGAGGCGCATCTTTATCACGGCTCTTTAACATATATTTTTTTCGGAAACTATCCGGGACCGGTTCAATCTTATCCCGATGATAGATACCAAGCACAGCTTTCTCAAGAACCTGCGTTGAGATGTCCGTTCCCATAATCTGGTAATTGATACGCTTATTTACCCAGATGAATTCTTCTAGAAACATCGCCAGGGTGTAAGGTTCCTCACCGGTTGAACAGCCGGCACTCCAAAGGCGCAATGGTCGATCAATACCAGCGCCAGTCGACGGGATCAGTGCCGGCAAGGCGGTCTCAATCAAAAAATCAAAATGTCGCGGTTCACGGAAAAAGTCGGTCTTGTTGGTTGTGACCACATCGATCATGCTGGTCAATTCTTCAACCATACCGTCTTGACTGAACAGATACTCGCGATAGGCTTCGTAAGATGACAAACCGAGAAAACGGAGTCGCTTGCGCAATCGTGATTCAAGCATACTCTGCTTGTGCGGTGGCATTTTAATGCCACAGACATCATAGATCAACTGGCTGAAGCGGGAAAAATCCTTGTCAGATATCCGTAACCCTGTCAAATCGACCGGGATATTTCCCCTTGTTGGTTTCTGCATATTCAACCTTGAGTCAGAGCCCCTCTGCCTCTTCCGCGTCGGTTAAACCCTGAACCAGAGC
>CBDUUF010000228.1:0-3770 GCA_965370375.1 uncultured Desulfuromonadaceae bacterium | reverse complement strand
GTGAGACCAGCCTTAATTAATGAGTTGGTTCTACGCCCTAACATCTTGTTTTTCAATCACTTTTTTTATACTACTGTTTGACAAACGCGGTTTGGTTTTTTTTACCACAACACGCATTTACCTGTTTTATTCTGTGACTTCAGCTGGTTACATGCTTTTTAAAAAAATTATTTCCTACCTGTATGGTAAAAAACTTTTTTTCGCACATAAACAATCGAATTATGTTTTAATTTCGCCCAGTTAAGATTTTGCTTCACCCTCTTGATCTGCCACCTGTACGCGAGGAGTTTGTTCATGTCCCAGACCCTGGTTGAAATCTTCAGTGACGGTGCCTGTTCCGGCAACCCCGGCCCCGGCGGTTACGGCACAGTCGTACGTTATGGCCAGCATGAAAAAGAGTTTTCCGGCTATGATCCGAACACCACCAACAACCGGATGGAGCTACTCGGTGCCATCGCCGGTTTTGAAGCGTTGACCCGCCCCAGCACCGTTCACATCACCACCGATTCACAATACGTAAAAAAGGGCATGACCGAATGGATCGACGGCTGGATTAAGAAAGGCTGGAAAAACAGCCAACGTAAAGATGTCGCCAACCGGGATCTATGGGAACGATTGCTGGCGGCGACCAATCAACATGATGTGCAATGGCACTGGGTTCGTGGCCACACCGGTCATGCCGAAAATGAACGCTGTGATGAGCTGGCGCGGGCCGCCATAACTAACCGGGCGGGGATTTAATCAAACTGCATACTGCAATTTTATGCTATTAATATATGCGCTCCGGTGCGGATTAATCTTTCTCGACTACACATGTATGGAATCAGGGGGCCTGCAAGGTGAAAAAAAATTTTCTTGTCGCAGTCGTTGTTATGGCAACCGTGCTGTTAGCTAACCCTGCAGCAGCAGAACGTAAATATTTTCTCGAAGGGTTGGAGATCACGATCCCCGACTCCTGGTACGATATCGGTTCGCAGACCGATTTTCTAAAAGACCAGGACAAGATAGCCGCCTACACCCAACCATCCCAAGAAGGTAGCCTGCCGCTGGTGCGGATTATTGAAGTTGCAGCTCCGGGCAATGATCGGGGGATGCTGACCTTTTCTATCAAACCGTGCTACCGGGGTGAATGCCCGTCACAGGAACAATTAAAAAAGCAGAGCAAAGCCAGTAAAACAGTCCGCGAAAATCAGCAACTGATCACCAACGATGGCAGCAAGTTGCTCGAAGATTACGGGAGGTCGGTCAAGCCAGGCTGTGGCGGACACTTCGTAACACGGGGCCAAAAGGTATCAACCTCGTTCAGCGGCGTCTTTATTTCCAAAAGCAAAATGTTCTACAAGGGTTCTTATGTCATCGGGGTTTCAGTCGGCTATGCCGGAGACGCCTCTGCCGAGGTGGTTGAACGGACCGAAGCGGCGCTAAAAAGTTTTTCCTGTATCCACAATCTACGCTGAAATATCCCCGCCGACAACCGGCCCTCCCGTATCTATGATAGCTGTGAGTTCCTTTATATCTAGTAGTCGGACACTGTAATTCAGGACCAATTGTACGGTTTTGCTTGCGCGTAAATCGACCAGATTGTTATTCTCCTGTATTATGCCATCTGCAACATCCAGACAACAATTACTGATCCTGATGCTCATTTACAGCGTCGTGCTGCTTATGACTCCAACCATCGCCGGAGCTGCTTCAGACACAGGCTCTTCTGCCCTGACAATTTACTGGGAAAATGATCTGTTTGCCGGCAGCGACCGGGACTACACCAACGGCCTTAAAGTAATCTGGGACTCGGGCTATTCTCCACAGGGCGATTCCGCCAGCTTGCCGTGGGGTGCAACAATGGTGCAACGACTGCCGCTTATCGGCTCCGCTGACCAACAACTCGGCACTTCCTTGTCTATCGCCCAGGAGATGTATACCCCGGAGGATCGCAAAGCGAACACCCTGCTGGTTGACGAACGCCCTTACGCTGGCTGGCTCGCCTTCGCTACCGGCCTGCACGGTCGAACCAACCAACAACAAACGAGTTATCTGCTGACCGTCGGGCTGCTCGGCCCGATCTCTCTGGCCGAACAGACGCAGACCATGATGCACACCTTGCTCGGCGGGGTGGTCGCCGAAGGTTGGGAGCATCAACTGGAAAATGAACTGACGCTCGACGCCTCGTTGCAATCGCGCTGGCGCTTTATGCCGGTCGGCAGTCGTCAGGGGCTGGGCTTCGAACTGATCCCGCACACCGGAGCGCGCCTCGGCACCGCCAAGACCCATGCCGAAGTCGGCATCGAAGCTCGTATCGGCTGGCGCATGGCAGACGATTTCGGCAGCTGTCAGATGCGTGACGACTGCATCCCCGACCAGAAATTCGACAACACGTCACCGTTCGGTATCCACCTGTTCACCCGCATCAACGGTCGCGCTGTGCTGCGCAATATCTTCCTTGATGGCAACACCTTCCGCGCCAGTCACAGTGTCGACAAAGAACCGTTCGTCGCTGACGTCTCTGCCGGGTTTGCCGTGCAGTATCGATCTTTCCGGACAACCTACGCCTATGTTTACCAAAGCAAAGAGTATAAGAAGCAGACCTATAATCATGCGTTTGGCACGCTATATTTTTCTTGGGAATTTTAAGATTATGCTACGTTCAATGTTCATACGCGGCGGCTTGACAATCTCGACACTCTACATCGTCCTGACGGTCGGATGTACTGTCCGCCCCCTGCAAACCAGCCCCCTCCCGCCCGGCGTCATGATTACCCAGCTGAATGAACTGAAGGGTACTGGTCCCGTCGCCTGGCATCCGTCCGGTGTACTATTGGCGACCGGGACCGATGGGCTCAGTCTGTTTGACCTCTCGTCCGGCACCATCCATGTGCTCAAGTCTGAAAAACCGTCGGCGCTCGTCTGGGCACCCGATGGCGAGAGATTGGCCATCGCCTGGCTGCAGGGAAAATCGACGCGTCTGGAGCTAAGAGAGCGTGACGGAACAGTGATCGCCGAGACGCTCCTGCCGGGCCTGCCGGACCAGCTGCTCTGGTCAACTGAGTCGGGCCTGCTCAGCATCACCGCGCAGCTCAAACTCTACAGTTTTGGCGCTGACCTGGCCCTGCAACTGCATCGCTGGAACGGTCATAACGAGCCGACGACGGTGCGGCTGCACAACAACACGATCAAACCAACAACCGCCAAAGAGTGGCAACAGGGACACCTCGCCGGGAGTCAGGCTTCACTCTCTCCGGCCGGCGACGAAATGCTCTACCTGCGACTGCACGACCCGCCAGCTTTCAGTGGGAAATATCGACTGCATCTGCGCCACCTCGACAGCGGTGCCGAGAAGGAGATCACCTCGCTACCCTTCACGACCCGTTCCGCTCATTTTATCGATGATGATAGAGTGCTGGTCGATATCGACAGCACAAAGCTGACCGAGATTTCCCTCTGGTCGAATACAAGCACCAAAGAACAGCCCTATTCCGGAGAACCGATTGCGCTCTCGCCCGGCGGCCGTTACTGGCTGATCGGTGAGGAACTACTGGATGACGGCGATCCATTCATACATTTACCGGGACTAGATCAGGCGTTATTCAGCCCAAGCGGCAACCGACTGTTGCTGCAGAGTGACGGCAATTGGCATATAATGTCGGGGTTAATCGATGCGTCAAAGCCGGCTATCGATGCTGCTGACCTGAAAAAGTTACGCCAACTGCGCAACTGGCGCAGCCGCGGCTTGATCAGTCCTGAAGAGTTTCGCCAACAGCAACAGAGGATGA
>CBDUUF010000227.1:0-3796 GCA_965370375.1 uncultured Desulfuromonadaceae bacterium | reverse complement strand
AGAATTGATACTGGTCTTTGGCGCAATAGTATTCATCCTTGACATATGACCAGAGTTGGAAACTATAATACTCGAAAATCGTGGAGAGCTCTGCAGTATTTCAGCATTCGGTGCTTGAACTGCTGAGAATTCCTCATCTGCATCGGTTAGTCGAAGCGGATGTGGATCCAGGTCTTTTGCCTCTCTCCTGATAATGTCAACTTCAAAACCTTTGTCATTAATTGCTGTATAGCGCTGAAATTCTCGCAATTCAAAAGTTGGATCAACCTTTTTGAGCAGGTTGATCATGGACGAACCAAGGAACTTCATGTGGGCAATAAAACTGACCCTCTTCCGGGTATCCCACAAGAGATCAATATCATTTGTTGCCATAGCATCCGCTGTAGCAAACCGTACACCGGCGGTCGATTCATAAGCGTATAGGGAGTGTGTGCCGACAACGCTGAAATGCTCGGAGAGACCCGACATTTCAAGTCTGTTGAGAATGTCCACGAGCAACTGTGGTGCGCGCCCAACATGGAGGGCATTGTTCATTCGCTGATGACGTACCAAAGTAGTTTTAAGGTTCTTCACGCGCTGTTCCAGCTTGGTTTTTTGCGCAGTAAATTTCTCAAAAATGGCAGTTGTTTCTTCTGAGCGTCGACCGAGACTTTTCTGGCTGTTTTTTGCAGATGACCGGATAAGGTACTCACTGCCATTTTGCTTTTTCCAGTGCATACCACCCCGAACCTGTGCAGCCTCTTTTTTTGCCTCTTCAAGCGACGTAAATAGACTTTGTGCGTCAATGTATTGGCGTTTAGCATCGTCTGACAGATTAATCCAATGATATTTTTTCGGTGAATTTTCCATATTCAACACTTTATACAGAAAACGTTGTAAATACAAATATTTAATTCAGAAAGTGGGTTTAATTACCCGAAGCTTGCTTCGTTGAAAATTGTCCACAATATTATTTTATACCCCGTAGCTTGCTGCGGGGAGGTTGATATGAAGCAACGTGAAATCAGGAAAGTGGCCTCGTGCGATTGGGAAAGTTATCTCGTGTTATTGGGAAGTTAATGTCGTGTGTTTTGAGTGGTTTAAAAAAGTTGCTAAGTTTGACTTGTTGGTATTTGTATCTGTGAGACTGTTGTAGCAGAATCAACCAGCATTAAATAAATAACGCCGGAAGGTCAGTTCAGGCAGGCGGTGAATGATCCGTGCCAATCCCATCATTACAATGAGTGAAAACAAGAAGCGGCCGATCAGCAGGCCGGAGTAGTGGCCACCGAAGGCCATGACGAATAGTGTATCTTCAATCAGGCTGTGGCAGAGGCACATGAAACAAAGTGACAGGAAAATATCTTTTTCCGGCAGGTTACCGGAACGGGCTTCCTGAATGATCAGCGCGCCGCCGTAGGAGAGGCCGAGCAAGGTTCCGGCCATGGTCATTGAGGTGGCCTTCTCGCCGATCCCCATCAGACGCAAAAATGGGGAGAGCAGTCTGGAGATAAGCGGTGTGATTTTCAGCAGGTCGAGCAGGTTCAGGACAAACAGCAATACCAGAATAATCCAGAAAATTGAGATCAGGGTGCGCACGCTGTTGAGCGCCCAGGGGAGCCATGCTTGGGCCGGTGGGCTGACCGACAGGAATACGACTTCAGCTGTCTGTTGGAATTCAGGAAAACCGGAATAGATGAAGGTCAGCAGCATGCCGTAAACCAGGGCGGCAACCAGACGCAAGCCGAGCGTAAACAGTATGCCGGCGCCGGCTTTCTGGGCTACCCGTTGTTCGATCGGCAACGAGTGGGCGATCAGGATCATTGAGCCGAGCACGGTCGCCTGGGCGATGGTCAGCGGGTGCTCCGGCAGCAGGGTGAGCAGGGCGGCCGCGCCGGCATAGATATTGACTATCATGGCAGTCACCCAGACAAAGCCCATCTCGCCCGGCAGACCGACCCACTGCATTACCGGGGCGATGGCGTTACCGATCACCTCGATAACGCCGAATTCAACCGCAACTCGGACCAGGATCATAACCGGCACCATCACCTTAAGCAGTTCCCAGTAGAGGATGACCGTGTCGCGTAGCAGTTTTAATGTTACGGTTTTGATCTGGTTCAATGCAGACTCCTGTCATAGTGGTATGGGCAGGATAGTCGTTATATTGAAAAATTTGTGCGCAAAGATTCTGCAAATATGAGTTATAATTCTATTTAAAATAATAAATTGGAGGATAATTGCAGGTGGACGCAATAGATCGGAAGATTCTTGAGGTGTTGCAACATGATGCCGGGTTGACCAATATGGAACTGTCGGCGCAGGTCAACCTGTCGCCTTCCAGCTGCCTGCGTCGAGTCCAGCGCCTGAAGGAGCAAGGAGTGTTGCTCAAAACGGTCGCTCTCGTTGATCCGGACAAACTTGGGCGTAGTCTGACGGCAATAGTCGATGTTACGCTTGAGCGGCACGGCAGCGCAGCCAGGCAGCTGTTTTTGCAGCAGATGCTTGAGGAATCGGCGATCGCTCAGGCTTACAGCGTCACCGGCGAAACTGATGTGTTGTTGATTATGAACCTGATCGATATGAAGGAGTATCAAGCAATTTGCGACCGGCTGTTTGACCATGATCCGAACGTCGTCAAGTTTCGCACTCTATTTGCCATGGAGCGCTACAAGTTTGATACGGCGATTCCGGTTGCCGGGCTATAGGTCGACGCCTTATTGCGCTGCTGCGGACGCTTTACGGTATTCTTTAATAGCCGCTTGAAACGCTGCTGCCGCCAAGTTGGAGCAGTGCTTTTTTTCATCGGGCAGACCATTCAATGCTGCGGCAATACTCTCTTCGGTGATCTGCATAACTTCATCCAAGGTCTTGCCTTTGGCCATTTCACTCGCAATTGAAGATGTAGCAATAGCTGCCCCACAGCCGTAAATCTTGTACTTGATATCTTCGACCCGATCATCGGCTATTTTCATAAAAACCAGTAGGGCATCGCCGCAATCCGGATCACCCATCTTGACTACGATGTTGGCATCCTCAATGGTTCCGATATTCCGGGGATTTTTGAAATGATCCATGACCAAATCTGAGTACATAAGATTAATCTCCTGCGCTGAACTTCGGCTGGAAGATTGCAGGCGGCCCGATATGCTGGCCGCCTGCAAAAGATTTTATATTTATAGTTCTCTGATGAATCTTTTCGCCTAGCAGCAACCACCCTGTCTGGCACCTGACTTGGCACCATGACCGTTGCCGTGTCCAGCTCTATGGCCGCCACCATGGCCTTTACCACGACCGGCGCAACGACCTGCACCCATGCCGCCACCGCGACCTTTGCCAGCTCTAGCGCTAGCCTTATCCTTGAGCGATGCTGCCGACAGCTCTATGAGTTCGGACTGTTTTATAAGCTCAATATTTTCGGTAACCGTCGGTTTCTGGGCCTGGTAGACCTTGAGTCCGGAGCGGATGAGTTCGAACAGCGCCCGCTCACCGATATTGCCAATTACGATCGCTTCGGCGTCGATCCCGTCAAAGTCAAACGGCGAACCACCGCGTGAGCTCATGCCGTACAACTCCTGAAACGTACCGGTTTCACTGTCGACCAGCAGGAACATGCTGGCACTGCCGAAGCGCCCATGAAGTTTACTTGCCAAACCTTTGTTTTCGTCTACGGGGAAACAGATTTTCATGTCTCTACCTCCATAATGTTAGATGTTGTTTTGTGCATATACACAATACAGGTGGAGGTGCTTGTCTGTCAATATGTTTTATTGGTTTGTTCTAAGAAGGGCGTTATGGAAAATTCAACCGCTGGGCA
>CBDUUF010000226.1:0-3810 GCA_965370375.1 uncultured Desulfuromonadaceae bacterium | reverse complement strand
ATTCAGCAAAGGTTACTTTACCGCCAATAGACAAGGGTAGCAGGACGCCGCAGACTTGTTCGAAGACGTGGTTAATCGGCAAGAATGAGAGGGTCGCCATAGTATTGTCGAGCCGAAAATGGTGCTTTGCGGCAATGACATTTGAGACTATATTGCTGTGGCTGAGCATCGCCCCTTTAGATTGACCGGTTGTGCCGGAAGTGTAAAGCAAGACTGCAGTATCGTCGGCACGCCGTTCCGGCCATTGTTGTGGTGGTTCTGCTTTCAGGTCATGGACAGACATGATCCGGCCTTTTCGCATCCATTTATTGCGAACTGCGCTGGCGTTGAAAATAAAACTTGCCGACACCTTGACTTTCTTTTTCCGACCATTCTCTGTTGTCGATGTGAGACTTTCGAAAGTCTTACGCGCCAGACTTTCAAGTTCACTGGTCCGGTCAGTCGGAAGGTTCAAGTCTTCAATCAAGTCATGCCAGCTTTTGTTCAAGTCGAGTAAAAGATCTGTCGCTTCAGGGGAAATAGTGCCAGATGCGTCACGAGAGTCCTTGAACAGAATAACTTTTTCCAGATCTGACAAATCCGGGGCCAGCTCCATGATAGTTTCAAGGTAGCCAGGCTCGGTAAAGATAAACAATGCGCCACAATCATTCAGGACGTGTCTTAACTCAGCACTTTTTAGATCCTTGTCTACCGGCACGGCAATGCCTCCACCGCGCAGTATGCCGAGGTAGGCAGCAACCCAGAGAGTTGAAGAAGGGGCAACCAGAGCAACACGGTCTCCAGGTTTCATGCCGCCTTCGATCAATCCAGACGCAATTCCTTCAGTGTGGTCCCATAAACATTTGTAATTGGTCTCATGCCAGGCACCATTTTGTTTCTGAATCAATGCTGGCCGACTACTATTTGTGGCGCAACTGGTTTCGATAAGTTCGACAATTGTTGTCACAGAAACCTCCATCTCAAGATGTAAAATTGTGTCTAAACCACTATACGTTTCATTGCAGTCAAAGCAAGCGCAAATATTTGATAATGATGGAAAAAGTGGCTTAAAACGCTTGACATATTCCGATCGATTCTGTTATTCATACCGTCGCTGTTGTTGCAGGCACGTAGCTCAGTGGGAGAGCACTTCCCTGACACGGAAGGGGTCGGCGGTTCAATCCCGCCCGTGCCTACCATTTTATCAGCACATCGGCTTTGACGGTAAAGAGGCATCAGCTTGATGTCTCTTTTCATTCATGGAGCAAAAAATGGGTTCAATTAACATCGAATTACCGGATGGTTCGGTTAAAGAGATGCCTTCTGGCGCAACGCCTTACGATGTGGCTTTGTCTATCGGCGAGCGTCTGGCCAGGGATTCCATTGCTGCGCGAATTGATGGTGAGTTGGTCGATGTAACAACTCCGTTTACTAAAGATGCCCGGGTTGAACTCATCACCCTAAAGTCAACTGAGGCGCTCGAGATTTATCGCCACACTACAGCGCATGTTATGGCTCAGGCAGTAAAAGCTATTTATGGCGATGATGTGCAGGTCACAATCGGCCCGGCGATAGACAACGGGTTCTATTACGACTTTTACAGCGAAAAGCACACTTTTTCTCCTGATGAATTTGAAGCAATCGAGAAGAAGATGAAGGAGATCATTGCGGAAAAGCTACCTATTGTCCGTGAAGAACTCAGCAGCAGCGACGCTATCAAGATATTCACTGAAATGGGCGAGACTTACAAAGTCGAGCTGATTGAAGATTTGAAGGTACCGACGGTTACACTCTACCGCCAAGGTGATTTTGTTGATCTGTGCCGCGGTCCGCATCTGCCGTCTACCGGTTACATCAAAGCTTTCAAGTTGACCAGCGTTGCCGGTGCTTACTGGCGTGGCGATGAAAAAAATGCCATGTTGCAGCGTATCTATGCGACAGCCTTTCCGGATAAAAAAGAGCTCAAACGTTACATCGCCAGGCTCGAAGAGGCGCGTAAGCGCGATCACCGGAAGCTCGGCAAGGAGCTAGATCTCTTCTCCTTCAGTGAAGAAGCTGGAGCCGGTCTGGTTCTCTGGCACCCGAAGGGGGCAATGCTACGGACTTTGCTGGAAGATTTTGAGCGGCGTGAGCACCTCAAGCGTGGTTATGACATCGTCATGGGGCCGCAGATTCTCAAAACAGAACTCTGGAAAACTTCAGGCCATTACGATAATTACCGTGAAAATATGTATTTTACGGAAATAGACGAGCAGGGCTACGGTATAAAACCGATGAACTGTCTCGCGCATATGTTGATTTACAAAACGAAGCTGCGTTCTTATCGCGATCTGCCGCTGCGTTATTTTGAACTAGGCACTGTACATCGGCACGAGAAGTCCGGTGTTCTGCACGGGTTGATGCGGGTTCGTGGCTTTACCCAGGACGATGCACACATCATGTGTATGCCGGAACAACTCGTTGACGAAATCAAAGGCGTCATGAGTTTTGTGCGCGACGTGATGGATGTTTTCGGTTTTGAATATGAACTTGAGATTTCTACGCGGCCTGAAAAATCGATCGGCTCCGATGCAGATTGGGAGCGGGCAACCAAAGCTTTGATCGATGCTCTTGACGATACCGGTCTGCCGTATGAAATCAATGCAGGGGACGGTGCTTTTTACGGTCCGAAGATCGATGTCAAGCTGAAGGACGCGCTTGACAGGAAGTGGCAATGTGCTACAATCCAGTGCGATTTTACCCTGCCAGAGCGTTTCGATCTGACTTATATCGGCGCTGATGGTGAAAAACACCGGCCAGTTATGCTCCACCGGGTAATTCTCGGTGCGATCGAGCGGTTTGTTGGTGTTTTGATTGAGCATTATGCCGGCAACTTTCCTCTCTGGATATCCCCGGTTCAAGCTGTCGTGGTAAATGTCACAGATAACCAGAGGGACTACGCTACTAAAGTGTATGAGCAGTTGCGTGCTGCCGGTGTTCGTGTGCAGATTGATCTGCGCAACGAAAAGCTAGGCTTCAAAATTCGTGAAGCCCAAATGCAAAAAACTCCTTATATGCTGGTCATAGGGGATCGTGAAATGAATGATGGAATGGTGGCACCGCGTCACCGTTCAGGTGAAAATCTCGACCCAATGACGCCGGAAGATTTCATTGCGTTTGTCGAGAAAGAAGCTAGCCTTTATCGCTAGGGAGGTGTGTCATAGCTAAAGAAGAAGCAACAAAAATAAACCGAGATATTCGCGCCCGTGAACTGCGTGTGGTCGATGATGAGGGTGAACAATTAGGTATTATCAGTCTTACTGAAGCCCTGTCTATCGCCGATGAGAGAGGCCTGGACCTGGTCGAGGTTTCACCGAACGCTTCACCGCCGGTCTGCCGTATTATGGATTACGGTAAATTCAAGTATCAGGCGAGCAAGCGCTTAGCCGAGCAGAAGAAAAAAACGGCACGGGTTGAAATTAAAGAAGTCAAGATGCGTCCGAAGACCGAGACGCATGATTATAATTTCAAGCTGAAAAATGCCCGGCGTTTTCTTGATGATGGAAACAAACTGAAAGTCACCATCATGTTCCGAGGACGTGAAGTGACGCACCCTGATTATGGTCGACGTCTTCTGGTTAGGCTAGCAGAGGATGTAAAAGACATTGGTCAGGTTGAGATGATGCCAAGAATGGCAGGGCGATTCATGACAATGGTGATCGCACCGCTTAAAAACAAATAAAAGATAGTTGTAAGGAGAAGGTCATGCCTAAGATTAAAACAAACCGCGGTGCCGCAAAACGCTTTCGTCGTACCGGCAACGGAAAGATTCGTCGTAATAAAGCTTTTACA
>CBDUUF010000225.1:0-3836 GCA_965370375.1 uncultured Desulfuromonadaceae bacterium | reverse complement strand
CGAGGTTCCTGAAACCCACTGGGGTTCCGACGATTATTTTGATGCGGACCCGTTGACGCCCGACAAGGTCTATGCCAAATGCGGCGGCTTCCTCTCTCCGGTCGATTTCAACCCGATGGAGTATGGCGTGCTGCCGAATGCGCTGGAGGCGATCGACACTTCACAACTGCTCGGACTGGTCGCCGTCGAACAGGCGTTGCAGGATGCCGGCTACACTACCGAGAAGAAATTTGACCGTGATCGGGTCAGCGTAATTATCGGCATCACCGGAACCCTGGAACTGGTCGTCCCCTTGGGCGCACGTCTCGGCCATCCCCGCTGGCGTGAAGCGCTCAAAGACGCCGGGATCGCCGATGCCATCGCCGAAGATGTCATGGCCCGCATCAGCGACTCCTATGTCCCGTGGCAGGAGAACTCATTCCCCGGCCTGCTCGGCAACGTGGTCGCCGGCCGGATCAGCAAACATTTCAATTTCGGCGGCACCAACTGTGTGGTTGACGCCGCCTGCGGCAGCTCCCTGAGTGCCCTCAATCTGGCCGCTCTGGAGTTGGCTGCCGGTAAATCCGACATGGTCGTGACCGGTGGCATCGACACCTTCAACGACATTTTCATGTACACCTGCTTCAGCAAAACCCCGGCGTTGTCGCCGTCCGGTCATGCCAAACCGTTTTCCGACAATGCCGACGGCACCACCCTCGGTGAAGGTCTGGGGATCCTCGTCATCAAACGTCTGACCGATGCCGAGCGTGATGGCGACAAGATCTACGCTGTCGTCAAAGGGATCGGCGCCTCGAGTGATGGTCGCGGCGGAGCTATCTACGAGCCGAGCGCCGCCGGTCAACAAAAAGCGCTGCGGCGTGCCTACGAGCAGGGCGGAATCGATCCGCAGACGGTCGAGCTGATCGAAGCGCACGGAACCGGCACCAAGGTCGGTGATGCCGTCGAAGTCACGGCCTTGAAGGAGGTCTTCGGCGATGCGGACTTCCCCTGGTGCGCCCTCGGTTCAGTCAAATCCCAGATCGGTCACACCAAGGCTGCGGCCGGTTCCGCCGGTCTGATCAAAGCGGCCATGGCGCTCTACAACAAGACTTTGCCGCCGACCATCAAGGTCGAAAATCCGCAAGAGACCGTGACCGCACCCGGATCGCCTTTCTACGTCAATACCGAAGCCCGCCCCTGGATTCCCCGCGGTGACCATCCCCGCCGGGCCGGTGTCAGCGCCCTCGGCTTCGGCGGCAGCAACTTCCACTGCCTGCTCGAGGAATACCTCCCGCTCAAAGCTGCTGCCGACTGGCAGGGAGATGTACAGCTGGTCACCTTCAGCGCCGCCGATGAAAAGGGTTTAAAAACCGCTCTCGAAAATTTTCCGGCCGACGCGACCTGGAACGAAGTGCGCCTCGCGGCCGATCAGAGCCGCGGCAACTTCGACGCAAAGCAGACATGCCGCATCGCACTGGTTCTTGACAAAGAAAAATCGAAACCGGCCGCACAGATCAAAACTGCCCTGATCATGCTCAGCAACAGCGACCAAAGCGACTGGAGCACACCGGACGGCAGTTTCTTCGCCAAAGGCGACATCGATGGTGGACTGGCGATGCTCTTCCCCGGCCAGGGCGCGCAATATCCCGGCATGCTCAAGGATCTGGCGATCCAGTTTCCACAGTTTCTCGACTCATTCACCGCGGCCGACCATGCATTTACCGCCAACAGTGGCGGCAAACAAGGGCGGTTGACGGATCTCGTCTATCCCCGTCCGGTCTTCAATCAGGCCGACCGGGATCAGAACGCCGCCGATCTGCAGGCGACCGACGTCGCCCAGCCGGCCCTCGGTGCCGTCAGCCTCGGCGCCCGCGATGTCCTGGCCGGCTTCGGCGTCACCGCCGAAGCTTATGCCGGTCACAGCTATGGCGAACTGACCGCTCTGTGTTCCGGCGGTTATTTCGATAGCGACGCCCTGCACTTGCTCTCCCGCCTGCGCGGTGAGCTGATGGCAGCCGGCGAAGGCGATCGCGGCTCGATGCTCGCGGTCTCGGCGCCAATCGATCAGGTCGAAGCGTTCCTCAAAGAGTCCGGACTGAAACTGGTTCTGGCCAATCGCAACACCCCCGAGCAGGGCGTTCTCTCCGGAGCGACAGCCGAAATAGAAAAAGCGGCCGCGCTGCTCGATAAACAGGGTCTGCGCTACAAACAACTTTCCGTCGCGGCAGCGTTCCATAGTGAACTGGTCGCCGATGCCAGCGGCCCGTTCGGTGAGCGGCTGCAGAAGATCAAATTCAACAAACCGACCGCCGGCGTCTATGCCAACACCACCGGCAAGGCGTATCCCAAAACCGCCAAGGACGCCCGCAAACTTCTGGCCGCCCAGCTCGCCTCGCCGGTCAACTTTATTGCCGAGATCGAAGCGATGTACGCCGCCGGCATGCGGACCTTCGTTGAGGTCGGCCCCGGTGCCCGCCTGACCGGCATGGTCAAGGCGATCCTCGGCGACCGCGACTATCAGGCGATCGCCATCGACGCCTCCAACGGTAAGCGTTCGGGCATCCATGACCTTGCACGGGCCCTGGCGCAACTGACCGTGCTCGGCTATCCGGTTGATCTGGCCTGCTGGGATACAGGCTATGCCGCGACTGTCGCAACAACATCAAACAAGAAGCCGGGCATGACGATTCAGCTCACCGGCGCCAACCATTTCAAACGTCCGGCCAAGCGGCCAGCTGTTGCCCCGCAGACCACTGCCACTCCGGCGGCAATTCCTTCCTCAACGCAACAATCGCCAGCAAAACCGACGCCAACGGTGCCGATAATACCAGCAACTACTGCCGATGCCGGCTCCCTGCAGGAAGCGCTGCAGATCACCCGGCAGAGTATGCAGGCGCTACAAAACCTGCAAGAGCAGACCTCCCGTCTGCATCAGCAGTTTCTGGCTGGTCAGGAAACAGCCACACGCTCGTTTCTCAATCTGGTCGAACAACAAAATGGACTACTGACAGGGCAACCACTAACCACCAGCGTCGCACCACTGGCCCAGACGCCGGCTGTTGCCGCCACACCGATCCAGCCCATCGTTCTGGCGAGTCAGCCGGTGACTACACCGGTTGTCGTTCCGGCACCGGTCGCGATCCCTGCTGTAGACAGCAACCGGGTTGCCAGTGTGCTACTCGCCGTTATCGCCGAGAAGACCGGCTACCCGGAAGAGATGCTGGAGTTGGAGATGACGCTGGATGCCGATCTCGGTATCGATTCGATCAAGCGGGTTGAAATCCTCTCGGCCCTGCAGGAAAAACTCCCCGAGGCACCGGCGGTCAAGCCGGAAGATCTCGGCACCCTGCAGACGCTCGGTCAGATCATCGACCATCTGAGTGCCGGCATGGCACCGACCCAGACCGTGTCAGTTGCCGTATCGGCAACAACTCCGTCTATCGACAGCGGTCGCATTTCGAGCGTGCTGCTCGAAGTTATCGCCGAGAAGACCGGCTATCCGATGGAGATGCTGGAGATGGAGATGGCGCTCGATACCGATCTCGGTATCGATTCGATCAAGCGGGTCGAAATCCTCTCGGCCCTGCAGGAAAAACTCCCCGAGGCACCGGCGGTCAAGCCGGAAGACCTCGGTGTTCTGCAAACCCTCGGCCAGATCGTTGAGCATTTGAGTGCCGGAGCGGCACCGATCGAAGCCGCCGCCACCTCGACACCAGAGCCAACTGTAGCACCGGCTATCGATGGTGATCGTGTTTCGGCAGTTCTGCTCGAAGTCATCGCCGAGAAGACCGGCTATCCAATAGAGATGCTGGAGATGGAGATGGCGCTCGATACCGATCTCGGTATCGATTCGATCA
>CBDUUF010000224.1:0-3844 GCA_965370375.1 uncultured Desulfuromonadaceae bacterium | reverse complement strand
TTGGCGACGGCCGCCGGAACGATCAGGATGCAACCGGCGACGCTACAGCGAATTCTCGACAATGACATCAAAAAGGGTGATGTGCTGGCGGTGGCTCGGCTGGCCGGAATCATGGCGGCCAAACAGACGCCGTACTTGATTCCCTTGTGTCATCCATTACCGCTCGCGTCGGTTACAATCGATTTTTCACCGGACTCCGCTACAGGTTCGCTCGATGTGCGGGCAACGGTAGGGGTCACCGGGCAGACCGGGATTGAGATGGAAGCGATGACCGCAGTGTCGGTGGCGGCATTGACTGTCTATGACATGTGTAAGGCGGTCGACCGGACCATGATCCTTGGTGAAATCCGCCTGCTGGAAAAGCAGGGGGGTAAAAGTGGCCACTGGCAACGCGAGGCATAATCAGCAAAGGAGCTGGTGTTGAATAATTTTCAGATTCGTCGAACCTTTTTGCTGCCACTCGGCATCTTGTTGCTTCTCTCTTTGGCGCTGTTCGTGACAGTTATCATCCAGGGGCAGCCGACAATCAAGGCGGTTATCCTCGGTATTTTGATCGTGCCGATCAGCGGCCTGTTTTTTGAAAGTTTCTTCCGCCGAATCCAATTTGATGCTGCGGCTATCACCGTCTATAAGCCGTTGCGTGAAAAGAGCCTGAAGTTTTCAGAGTTGACGGAGGTTGAGACGTTGCAGGTCAAAAAACGGGTTTTTCTGACCTTGAGCACGATGGAAGATTTTATGATTCTGTCAAACGCCTACGCCGACTTTCCTTTGCTGGTAAACACGATCCTGGAGCATTCTCCGGAGCAGGTCATTACTGAAGAAACCCGACAGATGGCGGCCAATCCACCGAGCAAAAGTTCCGATATTTTTTCATGTTGGCTGGCGGCAATTCTGATGGCGATTATTCTGGTTTTGCAGTTTGTGCAACAAAATTGAGTTTCTTGTCACTGCGGCATTTCAGCTGTAAAAAAGATTGTTTCAGCCGGTTGATTAACAAAATGAATTTCTATTGACAAGACCCGGCTTTTTCTTTACCGTGTTGCATTCCTGAACGGGAGTTTACTGATGGATAAAGCGACAACAGAAGAGTTTAGAATCCTTTTGCAACAGCAATTGGACGAGTTGGTACAGGAGGCGGGCAAGACCGCCACAGATATGGCGGACGAAAAGGCCAACTTCCCCGACCCGACCGACCGTGCTTCGCTCGAATCGGATCGCAATTTTGAATTGCGCATCCGTGACCGTGAACGCAAACTGATCGGCAAGATCCGTGAGGCGATCGAGCGACTCGAGGAAGGGAACTACGGTCTGTGTGAGTCTTGCGAAGAGGCTATTGGCGTGGCGCGGCTTAAGGCCCGGCCGGTTACCACCATGTGTATCGAATGCAAGACCGAGCAGGAGCGCCAAGAAAAAATCGGTTGATCTAAAACACGAAGAAGCTAACAGGCCGCTGGTGAAAACCAGCGGCTTTTTTTGTGCTCTTTTAAAACTGTTAATAATCAGGTATTATCAAAATGTTATAACGAATTCCGCTAGTTGAATGTGGGAGGTGTTTATGCTTTTTGTTCGAGTTTGTCTGGTGTCATTGTTGCTGCTGTGGGGTTGGCAGTCATCGGTGCTTGCGGTTGAGAATGGGGCGAAATTTCCAGATCTGAACCTGCTCGACCGAGCGTCAGGTGAGTCGGTCGATTTCCATGCCGTCCGGCAGAACAACATGGCTATCGTTTATGTCGATTTTTTTAATGGTGGTGCACCGATCGACCTGGATATCTTGGCTAAAGTTACCGGCAAGGCGCTATATAGTGATCGTCCGGATGGCGCAAAGATCGAAATTTTTGCCATCGGCTCTATGAACTCATACCAGAATGAGACTCGGTTCACTGTTCTGATCGATGATGCCTTCAGTCTGCCCAATTTACTTGATATCGACCTCTATCCTTACGTTTTAACAATTGATTGTCAGGGGAATATAATCGGTCAGCTTTATTTTGAGCCACCATCAGCGCCTGGAGATCCAATTAAAACCAGAGGGTTGCTGGAATCAGGCAAGTGGCAATTTATCAAAGAGAGTGTGCAACGGGCTGCCAAATCTGGCACTTGTCAGTAACTATAAGCTGGAGTAGTGCTTACGGATTTATCGGCAGAAAATGATTTTTTTGTAATTGTTTTTGCCATTCGATGCTGGCTGCGTACTCTTTAGCGGCCAAGACAACCGGGTGTCTATCGTTTACTACGTCATAAACCAGCCCGACTGCAATTCCGGAGTTGAAGTCTTCGACCTGAAGCCTGTTTGTCGTCTGAAAATTCGGTGTTGCCCCGAATGTAATGGCATATTTCCCGGCGCCAGACGTCAGAAATTTCACCACCTCAGTATCCCGGTGAAAGACCCGATCAAAAACGACCTGTTTGAAAAACGGGTATTCTTTTTTCAGGACAGTGAAAATTGATTCTTTACGCTCACGTCCGACCAGCTCAATCTTTGCATCAGGCCCACCGAACGCGCTCCAGTTAGTGGTCTCGCGTTGAAATATGCTCCGTATGTCTGCCATATTCAAGTTGACGCGCATTCCGGCATCGCCGGCAGCAAATGAGATAGGGACCTTTGCCAGGAGAATTTCCCGTTTTCCGAGGGCTTTTTCGTACTCGGCCAGGGGACGGCCGGTTCGGCCAAACATAAAATTGTCGGCATTTATTATTCCGCCTTGATGTTTTGCCGACTGGCTTGGAATGATGAACCGATATTCGCATGCGGCCGCATTATCGGAGAATTTTTGAAAGAATACTTTGACGACCCGGGTCGAAGGGCCAGCACCAGCAATCACTTCAACCGGTTCTGCCCACAACGGTGAGTGCGTTAGAAACAGTAGTGCAAAGCAACTAATGATTCGAATCATGTTCATGCAAACAACCCTGAAATAAAATAGTATTAAAACAAAAAATAAGTTCGCAGAGTTTAACTGAATTTACACGGGAGTAACAGTTATATTCTTAACCGGCGCAGATTTCAGCTGAATATGCTGTTCGGTCTTTCCGATTGACACTATGCGGGTGTCGAGCTACAACAATTCTATTCAATTATTTTCATCAGAAGAGGGGGCGGTCACCATGTCTGTCGGACACGGATCTCCTGTCAAAGCCATATTTTTCGCCTTCGGTGCCAATCTGGCCGTTGCCATCCTTAAGACTGTTGCTGCATTTGTTACCAGCTCAAGCAGTATGCTGGCTGAAGCGATTCACTCGTATGCCGATACCGGCAACCAGGTTCTGCTCCTGATCGGGCTGAAACGCTCGGAAATACCGGCTGATGCAGAGCATCCGCTGGGCCATGGTAAGGCGTCGTATTTCTGGAGTTTTATTGTTGCCATCATCCTGTTCAGTGTCGGCGGGCTGTTTTCGATCTACGAGGGTTGGCATAAACTGACTGCGCCAGAACCGATCGAAAATTTGTCGGTTGCTCTGATAGTCCTGGCCATATCTTTTATACTCGAGGGCGTGAGTCTGTTCGGTTGTGTTCGGGAGATCAATAAGATGCGCGGCGACCGAACCATGTGGCAATGGTTGCGTCGGAGCCGTAATGCCGAGTTGATCGTTGTTTTCGGGGAGGATTCTGCTGCCCTGCTTGGTCTGGGGCTGGCGTTTGTTTTTGTCCTGATAGCCGGTGTTACCGGTGATGGTCGTTATGATGCTTATGGCTCAATTTGTATCGGTGTTCTTCTGGTCACGGTTGCAATCTTTGTCTCTATCCGCATTAAGTCATTGTTGCTTGGTAGCTCGGCTGACCCTGATCTGGTTGCGGCGATTGAAGCGGCGATCGCTGATGATGCTGATATTCAAGAAGTCTACA
>CBDUUF010000223.1:0-3849 GCA_965370375.1 uncultured Desulfuromonadaceae bacterium | reverse complement strand
GGAACGGGGCGCCGGACAGCTTGATGGCGATATTGTCCATGTAGATGGCAAGGTTCTCGGACAGCATAAGGGGATCTATCGTTACACTATCGGACAGCGCAAGGGGCTCGGCGTGAGTTGGCCGCAACCGTTATATGTAGTCAAAATAGATACTGAGCAAAATAGGGTTATTGTTGGTGAAAAAGAGAACCTGCTCAGAAGTGATCTGGAACTGTATGAGGTGAACTGGCATATTCCCGTACCTGAGCAGACGATTATCACCAACTGTCGAATTCGCTATCAACATCAGGAAATTCCGGCCGAGGTAACACCCCTTGGCGATGGTCGGGCCAGGGTTCACTTGAGTAAACCACAGTCTGGTATTACACCGGGCCAGGCGGCTGTTTTCTACGATGGCGACCTGGTCATCGGTGGAGGCTGGATCGCGTGAGTCAACGTGTTGCTCTGAGTACTCTCGGCTGCAAAACTAATCAGTTTGAGTCAGCAGCTATGCAGGAACGTCTGGAACAGGCCGGTTACACTATTGTCCCGTTTGAGGACGCTGCCGATCTGGTGATTGTTAACACCTGTACGGTCACTGCGGCTACCGATGCTCAATCACGCAATATCATCCGTCGCGCCCGACGTTTGAACCCCGGCTGCCGGGTGGTGGTTACCGGCTGTTATGCCCAGGTCGATCCTGATGCCCTGGCGGCTCTGCCGGAGGTTAGTCTGATCCTCGGTAATGAGGAAAAGATTGATTTTCTCGAGCGCCTGGAGCAGGGCGGGGAGTCCGGATCTGGTGCGACGATCGATGTGTCCGATATTGAGACCGTAACTACGGCCAAAGTTCCTACTTTGCTCAGTTACGCTGAGCGGAGCCGGGCTTTTATCCAGATCCAGAACGGCTGCGACGCCTACTGCTCCTATTGCATTATCCCCTACGCCCGTGGCCGGAGCCGCTCGGTGCCCGAGCAGCAGGTGGTAGATCAGGTTCGAACCCTGGTCAGTCAGGGCTTCAACGAAACGGTTCTTACCGGTATTCATATCGGCGGTTATGGCCTCGACTTTTCTCTGCCAGGCAGTCTGTTGTCATTGATCCGGCGGATTGAGGCGGAGACTGAACTGCCCCGTTTGCGTCTCGGCTCTATAGAACCGAATGAAATTCACCCGGAGCTGATTGCGCAGATTGCTGTATCGAACATAATCTGTCCGCATCTGCATATCCCATTGCAGTCAGGCGATGATGCCGTGCTCAAGCGGATGAATCGACACTACAGTGGCGATGATTTCAGGCGACTGCTAGCAGCAATTGTCGCTGCAAACCCTGATATATCGATCGGTCTCGATGTTATTACCGGTTTCCCGGGTGAGACGGATGCAGAGTTTCAGAACAGTCTGGAGTTGATTGAAGCACTACCGATCAGCAGCCTGCATGTCTTCCCCTTCAGTAAACGGACCGGAACACCGGCCGCAACGATGCCTGATCAGGTGCCGGGTGATGTGGCCAAGCAACGCGCTGCGCAACTGCGGGCTATCAGTGAGCGCAAGCATCTTGCTTATGCTCGATCCTTCATCGGCAAGACGGTCGACATTATCGTTGAACATTCCCGCAACGGTGCAATGCATAAAGGGATGACCAGACATTACCTGCCGGTCTTGTTCCATGCGGACGATGTACAGGCTGGGTCGCTGGTTGAAGTTGAAGTCGAGAGTTACGGTACGGATGGATTGGTCGGGCAGTTGCTCAAATAACTCATGTCACAGAAAAACCTAAAACAAAATTGGCCGCCCTCCATCGTATGCTATGGCGGACATGCTGATCAAATCTGATTAACGCTGATTAAATTCAAAGACTACAACCAAATTCTTTTTTACAGGGATATACAGGATGAGCAGGATAAAACCATTAAACCTTGTTTAGCTGCTATCAGAATCTATGAGAATCTATGTACAGACAAAACCTTTAAATCTTTTTTGCCGCGGATAAGGTCTGATAGAATCTGATAATTCAAAAGATTCAAAATAAAAGCTATTACTTAAACCTTACCCCAAGCCCTTGTTTACGCTTTTAACCAAAAAGACCTGCCTTTGACCTATCAGACCTTATCAGATTGTATCCGCGGCCAATAAAGCCTTTTGTTTTGCCTATGGCTTCAGAATTTACCGACTTTGATAGATTTTTATTTCGGCTAATTGTTTTTGACTTACATCCTGCCTATCCTGTACATCCCTGTTAAACGCCTTGTTTATTGTCCCCAGCAAGTTCACGTCCTCGCTTTACATCAACCGTTCTTAACAACAGCATCCCGATAATAAAAAAGCAGGTCAACGCCGAGATGGCGAGGCGGGCTGAACCGGTCACGTCGGCGATCACTGCAAACAGCAACGGGCCGAAGATTGAAGCAAACTTGCCGCTTACAGCATAAAATCCGAAGAATTCCGCACTTTTGTTTACTGGCAACATCGAAGCGAATAGCGAGCGACTGATCGCCTGACTACCGCCAAGGATCAGGGCGACAACAAAACCGAGAATCCAGAAATCGAGGGTGCTGTTCATAGTGCCGGCATAAAGCGTGAGGGCGGCGAACAGCAGCAAGGCAATCTGGATCGCTGTTTTTGCTCCAAGCTTCTGTGCTACTTTACCAAACAGCAACGCACCGGGCATCGCAACGAATTGAATCATCAGAAAACAGCCGAGGATTGCGCCCTGCGGCAGACCCAATTCGCTGCTGGCAAAGATTGCTGCAACGGCAATAATGGTCTGAATTCCATCATTATAAAACAGAAAGGCGATCAGGAAGCGGAGCAGGTCAGGATATCTCCTGATCTCGGCAAAGGTATGCAGATATCCCTTCAGTCCAGTGACCAATGGTTGCACTGTGCCGGTAAAAGTCTCTTCGCGCACATACCTGAATAACGGTAAGGCGAACAGGGCCCACCAGATGCCGGTGCCGAGAAAGCTTATCTTTGTGGCAATTACTGCATCTGCCAGGCCAAACCAGGCATGAAAGCGAATCAGCAGAAAGGCTCCGAGCAGCATCAGGCCGCCACCAATGTAACCGCAGGCGAAGCCCCGGGATGAAAGGGTGTCGACTTCGGCTGGTGTGGCGAGGGCAGGCAGGAAGGAGTTGTAGAATATATTGCCAATTGCAAAGCAGATATTTGCGACAATAAACAGCATCAGGACCAACTGATAATCGTCTGAGCCGGTCAGAGCGAGCATGGCTGTCGTCAGGGCACCAGTCAGGCAAAAGACCATTAGCAGCTGTTTTCGGGCACGGTTGGCATCTGCCCAGGCGCCCAAATGAGGCGCAATGATTACCACCACCAGCATTGAAAATGAAACCGCATAACCCCACAAAGCCGTGGCAGGTATATGCCTGACCGAATGCATAATGCTGATTTGTGCGCCGGTTGCAGGGATCAGTGTGGCAAAAAAGACCGGTAGGACAGCCGACAGGATAACTGTAGAGAAGGCAGAGTTAGCCCAATCATACATACACCAGCCGAACCAGGCTTTGCGGCGGTTCTGTTTAGTAGTCTCGTTCGAGGAGGTACTCATAGTGTCTGATTGTTGTTGCCGGAACTGCGCATATGCCGTACATAAGCGCATGCATTGTCGAGCCAGTCCGCGGTTTTGACCACTTCAGGCGTGAGGTTGATGCATTCTTCGCCCATTTTAAAGCGCTTATGATAGACCTTGCAGAGGCGGGTGTTTATATCGAGATACCGGCAAGGGATGCTGGTGTGATAGATCTTATTGTCCAGTCCAATGGTCTTTTCGAAGCAACAATCGCCGCATTGAATACAAATTTTTTCCCACGATTCTTGATCCATAACCGTTTACCGGATGTTGAAAAGTATTCG
>CBDUUF010000222.1:0-3862 GCA_965370375.1 uncultured Desulfuromonadaceae bacterium | reverse complement strand
TGAAGACTTCCTGCATCCGGTCGTATCTTTTGTGGTCAGCGCCGATGGCAAAATCGTACGATACCTGCACGGTACGCGACCGCTGGTGAAAGATTTAACCCTCGCTCTATATGAAGCTGAATCGGGCCGGGTTGGCGCGA
Organism: uncultured Desulfuromonadaceae bacterium; assembly: GCA_965370375.1. Taxonomy (GTDB): domain Bacteria; phylum Desulfobacterota; class Desulfuromonadia; order Desulfuromonadales; family UBA2294; genus Kmv16. The sequence continues at coordinate 3,722 of CBDUUF010000222.1, read as the reverse complement.
CTATCCGCAAGGTAGTCCAGTTCTGCTTTACCTTTGACCCTGAAAACAATACCTACGTGCTGAATCTGTTGCGCATCTCGGCGACGACGATCCTTGCCTGTATGGGAGCGTTTCTCGCTTTTCTGCTGTTTACCGGCAAGAAAAAGCAAAAGGATAAGACTTCATGAGTGAATCGATTGCTAACGATCGTGGTTTTCTGGGTGACCCAAAAGCACCCGGCTGCCTCGGCTGGATCTTCTCGACCGATCACAAACGAATCGGCCTGCTCTACTTATGGTCAGTTGTTACCTTTTTTTGCGTCGGTGCCATACTCGGCCTGCTACTGCGACTGGAACTATTTTCACCCGGGGTCGGTTTTATGTCGGCCCAGACCTACAATGCTACCTTCACTTTGCACGGGGTGATCATGATTTTCCTGTTCATCATCCCCGGAATCCCGGCGGCTTTCGGCAATCTGATCATGCCGATCCAGATCGGCGCTCGTGATGTCGCTTTTCCGCGGCTCAATCTGCTGTCGTGGTGGCTTTATATCTGCGGCGCTCTGCTTGCTGTCACTTCGCTGTTTACCGGTGGCGGGCCGCCCGATACCGGCTGGACCTTCTATGTGCCGTTCAGCACCCAGACCCAATCTAATGTTTCACTGGCCCTGTTTGCGGTGTTTCTCATCGGTTTTTCGTCGATATTGACCGGGATGAACTTCGTCACCACTATCCACCGGATGCGCACCGAAGGTATGGGCTGGTTTCGACTGCCACTTTTCACCTGGTCGCTTTATGCTACGGCCTGGGTCCAGATTCTCGCCACCCCGGTTCTCGCCATTACCCTGGTGTTGTTGATGGCTGATCGACTCCTCGGAATCGGTCTATTCAACCCGACCCAGGGCGGTGATCCGATCATGTTCCAACACATGTTCTGGATCTACTCGCACCCGGCGGTCTATATCATGGTACTGCCCGGCATGGGGGTGATCTCGGATATTATTCCGGTCTTTGCCCGCAAGCCGGCTTTTGGTTACAAGGCGATCATTTTTTCGAGTATGGCCATCGCTTTTGCCGGCTCGCTGGTCTGGGGGCATCATATGTACACCAGCGGCATGAGTGACATGGCGGTGCTGGTATTCTCGTTTTTGACTTTCATTGTCGCCATCCCGTCGGCGATCAAGGTGTTTAACTGGGTGACGACCCTGTACCAGGGGTCGATTGCTCTTGATCCGCCGATGCTCTACGCCCTGTCGTTCGTACTGTTGTTCTCAATCGGCGGTTTGTCCGGTCTGATCCTCGGCGCGGCGTCTGCCGATGTGCATGTGCATGATACGCACTTTGTCGTCGGCCATTTTCACTACGTGATGTTCGGCGGCACCGGCTTCGCTTTCTTTGCCGCTATGCATTACTGGCTGCCGAAGATCTATGGCCGGATGTACAACAAGAGAGTGGCGACGGTCGCCTGGGCCTTTATGTTCGTCGGCCTTAATGTGCTCTACCTGTCGATGAAGATCGTCGGAGTCATGGGGATGCCTCGGCGCTATTACGATTACCTGCCGGAATTTACTGATCTTAACCGTTTGGCGACAGTCGGTTCCTGGATTCTGGCCATCGGTCTGGTAATGATGTTTGCTAACCTGTTTCACAGTGTCCGGCGTGGTAGCCCGGTCGGTGCCAATCCGTGGGGTGGCGCGTCGCTCGAATGGCAGATTCCTTCACCGCCGCCGACTGATAACTTCGGTGAAGACGATCCGGTCGTCACGCATGGTCCCTACGATTTCAAGGAGGCGGGAATTATATGAGCCTGCCTGAACACAAAGATTACGTCGGTGCCAAGTTTGGTATGTGGTTGTTCCTGTTTACCGAATTGCTGTTGTTCGGCGGACTGTTTATCCTCTACGCCGTCTACCTCTCCCGCTACCCGGACGCGTTCGTCAGTGCCGGAGCGGAGCTCGATGTCCGTTTCGGAGCGGCCAACACGCTGGTGCTGTTGACCAGCAGCCTGTTTGTCGCTCTGTCGATTACGGCCCTGCGTCTCGGCAAGGTTAATCAGACCCTCTGGCTGCTCGCGGCGACGGTCGCTTCGGCGTTGTTGTTTCTGGTTAATAAATTTTTTGAGTGGAGCGCCAAATTCCATCACGGCCTGTATCCGGGCGGTGCCGAATTGCAGGCACGTGAGATCGGTGAAACGGTTTTCTTCAATCTTTATTACTTGATGACCGGCCTGCACGGTCTGCATGTGTTTATCGGTGCCGTTTTGTTGACCTGGGTGATGGTTTTTGTCCGGCAAGGGAAGGTGAATAGCGAAGACTGGGTGATCCTGGAAAATTCCGGTCTTTACTGGCATCTGGTCGATCTGATCTGGATCTTTTTGTTCCCGTTGTTTTATCTGGTTCTCTAAAGGAGGTTGATGCATATGAGTAGTGAAACCTCACATATCGTTCCGTACCGGACATTTATTCTGATCTGGATCGTGCTGTTGATTCTGACCGGTGTCACCATCGGTGTGGCGCAGATTGATCTCGGTGCTATGAATATATGGGTGGCATTAACGATCGCCAGCTGCAAGTCAGCGCTGGTCGTTATGATTTTCATGCATCTGAAGTATGAACAGTTACTATTCAAACTTGCCGTGCTTGCTACTCTGATAATTTTAGCCGTATTTATCGGTTTTTCATTGTTAGATGTTCTGTACCGCTAGTGTCACGTTTGGATAGTCAGCTTAGAAAATTTTGAGACATTTTGGTCACCAGCAAGGCGCGTCAACGCAGGCCTAGCTTGCTTTAAGCCGAGGCGGCCAACGCAGCTGGTGGCCAAAAGGGCCAACAATTTATGGGTGGAGTAACCAATCGGGACACTACCAAAAAGGAGGAGTCGTGAACCCGCAACAAATGACTACGGTTCAGGCTGTCGATAACGCCTTTAATTTTATTCTCGGGGTCAGCGTGGTGATGCTGCTGTTGATCACCGTGTTGATGGTTTACTTCGTGATTCGCTACAATCGCAAGCGCTACCCGGTGCCGTTGTCGCAAAAGGATCATAATATCTGGCTGGAGATTACCTGGACGGTCATTCCGACGATTCTGGTTATGGCCATGTTCTGGTTCGGCTGGGAAGGTTACCTGACGCTACAGCGGATTCCGGATGGGGCGATTCAGGTTGATGCGACCGCCCGGATGTGGTCGTGGAATTTCGAGTATGCAAGTGGCAAAAGTTCTGACAAACTTTATGTTCCGGTCGGGACACCGGTCAAGGTCAAGCTCGAGGCGCTGGATGTGCTGCACGCCTTTTATGCCCCGGCTTTTCGTGTTAAACGGGATGTTGTGCCGGGGATGACCACCTGGGTCTGGTTCAACGCTGAAGAACCCGGTAGTTACAACCTGTTCTGTGCCGAATACTGCGGGGTTGGCCATGCTGACATGATCACCACGATCGAAGCCTTGCCGCAGGCTGAGTTTTATGAATGGGTTAAATTCGAACAACCGGACGTTGCCGTGGGGCAGACCCTGCTTGATCAATATGGCTGTTTAGGTTGTCACAGTCTTGATGGCTCTGATGCGGTCGGGCCGACTTTTGCTCGGATTGCCGGACGGGCGACCATTGTTGAGCGTGACGGGAAGGCTGTCGAGATCACAGCCGACCGTAAATATCTGCGGACAGCCATTCTTGATCCGGAGGTTGAGATCGTTCAGGGTTTTCCGCCTGTTATGCCGCCGTTTGCCGGTGTGATACCGGACGGCG
>CBDUUF010000221.1:0-3866 GCA_965370375.1 uncultured Desulfuromonadaceae bacterium | reverse complement strand
CGATACACAGAGCAATCCCCGAAACAACCGCCGAACAGATAAAGATAACCGGCATCAGCGGGGTCATCCAGAGGGCGTTCGCCTTGACTGAACCGAAAATGAAACCGGCATAGCCGTGCAAGAAGCAGGCGACCGGGATGCCGATGCCGGCCAGGAGGCGAACCGCCTTGTGATCCGACTGCAGCGCCTCGTCACTCAGGTCATGTGCCCCGAGAGAAATCACCTTATAGACCGGCAGCAACAGCCCTTCTAGCAGTGTGCGCCCGGTCTTGGCCGAAAGCCGATGAATCGACTCGACGAAGAACTTGCGGTAGACGAACCAGATCTCGGCGCCGACGATACAGGCGTAGGTCAAAAAAACAAAACCGAAGGCAGATATGGCCGAGGTGAAGTGCGGCGTCATCATGACATGCGAGCCACGCAACGGTTGCTGCAGGTGCAGCATCAACGGCATCATCGCCACCGGCAGCAGGGCAAATGAGAAAACCAGCGCAAAGCGGGCGATCTCTTTCAGCTTCTGCACATTAAATACATGATACAGCGACGACAGGACAAAGGCTCCAGCGACCAATCCGGTCATATACGGATACAAAACGATCTGGATCGACCAGTAGACATATTCATTTGGCAGGACAAAGAGATCCTTGATTGTCCAGGCCTCGCCATGGACTACCATTTGGGTAACTAGTTCAATCATGACTACCGCACCTCCTTGCTCAGACCGATATAGTAAACTTGTGGTTTGGTGCCATACTCATCACGCAGGATACCAACCCGCTGAGTCAGCACCGCTTTGGCGACCGGATCGTTCGGGTCACGCAAATTACCAATCTGCCTCGCCCCGAATGGGCAGGCCTGCACGCAGGCCGTTGTCTGGCCATTGGAAATCCGGTGATAACAGAAGGTGCACTTGTCAGCCACTTTTTCTATCGGATGGAAGAAGCGCACACCGTAAGGACAACCCATGATGCAGTAGCCACAACCGATACACCACTCGCGATCAACCAGCACAACGCCATCGGCAGTCTGATAGGTCGCTCCGACCGGACAGACCTGAACACAAGCCGGCGTCTCACAATGATTGCAGAGCTTCGGCACAAAGAATGCCTGAGCGATCTCATCCTCGGAGACTTCTTTCATCCCTGACGTATTCTGATCAATCCGCTTGTCGGTAAAACCGTTCAACGCCCCTTTCGGAGAGTCGGCAATCACTTCGCCGTCCTTAGTAATCACATAACGTTCAACCCAGGTCCGCGTAACATTGGCGTCCATCGGGATATCATTCTCTATTTTACACCCCTTGACACAGAACCCGCAGCCGACACATTTGTGAGTATTGACCAGAAAGCCCCAGCGCAATTCCGGAACCGCCGCCAAGATCTCACCCGGCTCAAATATTTCGAGCGCCGAGAGAGAGACCGAAGCCCCGGAGACGAAAACAGCTGTACTCTTCAAGAAATCACGTCTCTTCATCACATATCCTCCAGACTCGGATTGTGCGGCTCATGGCAATCGACGCACTGTTCACCGACATTATGCTCACCCGGATTTATACCAGGGATGTCATTGCGCCCGCTGGACGGCATGTAAAGCTCAGAGTGGCAACGAATACAAAGATCCCTGCTCCGATCAATAGTCAGTGTTTCCGGATCGTCCGGATGCTGCAACGCCGCACCATGACAATTTTCGCACGGGATCATCGCATGTGCAGAATCGGCCAGGCTCTCCGTATTATCCTCGTGGCACTCCGCACAATAACTACTGTCTTTGTACTTGGCCGGAAAGTCCTTCCACTCCTGTTCATTGCTCAGACGGTGATAGCCGAAAGTGTAGCCGCGTTCCTGCGATCCGAAATCATCCGGCACATAAATCATCCGTGCCAAAAAAATGAAAACGGCCAGGCCGATGACCACAAACAGCGGTCGCCATACATGGTTTTTCACAGGCTTCTCCTTAATATCATAGGTTTACAATTCTAAAACAGGGTTTGTTTTTATCATGAAGTGTTTTACTTGTCAATTATTTGAAACACATGCTTTATTTTGCCTTGTTAGTAAAAACACAGACAAACCCTGTTAAAACAGGTTAATGCAAATGAATACAATGGAACAATTTCCCCGCTTGACTTTTAACAAACCATGAAATACTGTTTTATTATCAAGATAAACAATTAAAATAACTTCACAAAAAGGTTTTTGCAAAGCATTTTTATCAAGAATTACAGGGGGATAGCCTGCATTCTCCCTCTCTTGACTGATTAATCATATCTGAACTTAGTCTGTTATCAACCGGGGAGCCGGCCTGGCCGGCAGAGGGAGGCGATCGCTATGGAACAAGAGACTGACCGACTGGAACAGCGGGTTACAGCGCTCGAACAGCAGGTTGCCGAGTTGAAAACAACCGTCGATACATTGCAACAGTCGACATTGACTGCAGTAGCAGCCACTGCGACCACTACAGATAGAAAATCGATAAAAAAATCGGCGCGGACTGGAGCATCTGAGGAGATCCTCTCCTGGGTCGACAAATCCGCCATCCTGCCACGGGTTGCCACCACCAGTTTTATTCTGGTCGTCGCACTCGCCCTGCGTACGTTCGCCGACAGTGGTGCGCTCAACCTGCAGCTCGGCTCATTTATCGGCATGCTGTTCGCATTCAGCCTGATCCTGTTCAGCTGGTTTTCCTATCGCAGCAACAGTATTCACGCTCCGGTCTTTATTCTTTGGGGCAATATTGTCATGTGTGCAGTAGTCGTCGAAGCCCATCGCGTCTTTTCGACCATACCGACCGAAGCGGCGTATTTTGCCATGGCCCTGACCGGCGCGGTAGCGACAATTATCAGTCGCCGCTTCCGCGTCGCGCTACCGGTCTTTGCCGGGACCCTCAGCATGAGCTTCGGCGCCTTTGCCCTTGATTACCCGAGCCCGGTGTTCCCGTACCTGGCAGTAATTATGATCTTCGCCAATATTTTTGCCGCCTACGCATCGCACCTTTTGCGCGCATCCTGGCTGCGCTGGCTACTCCTGGCCCTGACTATATTCATGGTTCAGGTCTGGAGCATGAAGCTCACCATCTACCTTGGCCGGCTCGCACCTGAGCACCTGGACTTTTCGATACGGGGTCTGCTCGCCTCGGTCGGGCTGCTCTGCACCACGTTCAGCGTAATCTCTTTTCTCGGGGTACGTGGATTCATTCAGGACAAGGTCTCCAAATTTGATCTGGTGCTGCCGATAATTAATGTCTGTTGGCTCTTCCTGATCGGCCAATATGCCCTCGGTCAGGATTTGATTAAACCGTTGGCTTTCGGTTGGCTGATTATGGTCGGAGCATGCGCCCATCTTGGCGTCGCCTGGTGGCTGGCGCATCGCGAAGAAGGCGGCAGCGTCGGCACAACAACCTTTGCCCTGGCCGGCGGCCTTCTTTTCGCCTTCGCCGCACCGATGGCCCTCGGCCACGCACTCATCGCCACCGCCCTGGTCGCCGTTCTGGCCGTCAGCATGATTATAATTTCCGAGCGGCTTAAAGTCTCAGGCTTGCGTCTGGCCTCCTACCTGTTGCAGTGCTACGCCTGCTCAGCGCTGGTATTTATCCTCTGGACCACCGAAGGGACTCACCCGTCGCTGATCAGCGCGCTTTCGTCCGGCCTGCTGGCCGCGATCGCTTTCTACCATTACTCATGGGCCAGACAGCACCCGGCAAGTACTAGCGACACTTTGCTCGCCAAGCTTAACAAAAATGATCGCGGCGCCAGTATTTTACTGATTGCCGCCCTGTTCAGCGCCTTCTTCACCCTGCGCGTCGGGCTCTACCAGGTACTTGACTTGTTACACTCGGCTACCCCACGGATCTTCGCTGGCTCACAATCT
>CBDUUF010000220.1:0-3881 GCA_965370375.1 uncultured Desulfuromonadaceae bacterium | reverse complement strand
ACAATCTCTCCACAGGTCCGGAAAGGGGAGTAATGGCGCAGCCGTGGAAAACACTTGCATCGGTCGAAACCGACGAGGGTGAGCTTGAGCTGCGTCAGCGTGGCGCCAAGGACTTCCTGATTACCGTCGGTGGTCTGGTCCTGATGAACAGCCTGTCTAACCGCTCCGAGATTGTACTCGGGCAGCTCGGTTGCAAGCATCTCAAAATCCATGCGGCACCTCGGGTGCTGGTCGGTGGTCTCGGCATGGGGTACACCCTGAAAGCGGTGCTCGATTGTCTACCCAAAACAGCAGAAGTGGTGGTAGCTGAGCTCAACCCGGTTGTGGTTGAGTGGTGTAAGGGTCCACTGGCGCTGCTTACGGATGATGTTGTAAACGATCCCCGGGTGACCGTCGAGATCAGTGATGTCGCGGATATTGTCCGCCGTACGACACAGGGTAAGCCGGGCGTGAAATTCGATGCCGTGGTCTTCGACCTCTATAAAGGCCCGCATTTTAAAACTGACAAGGTTAAAGATCCGCTCTACGGCAGTCGGGCGATTGGTAACGTCTACAACAGTTTGAAGCCGAGCGGTCTGTTTACGATCTGGGGCGAAAATTACGATGCAGGCTTTGATAAGCGCTTGCGCGATGCCGGATTTAAGACCAGAAGTGAACGACCGGGTAAGGGTGGTTATCGACATGTGGTTTTTGTTGCTGAGAAGAAGTAATTGAATTTTAATCATTTGACCGCTGTAACCGCAGGGCGCACTGAGATTACCAAAGTTTGTATGCTTTGTACTTGATCTTACATAGCTATCGCACCGTTTCTGCGATAACTTTTTGTTAACCTTATGATTGACCGCTAGTAACATATAGGTTACTATTGCTTGACAAGTGGGGGGGGCGTTTGGAAGTCTTAGAATACATCCGTGAGGATGGGTCGATTCCATATGAGAAATGGTTTAGTCGTCTTAATCCTCAGGCCGCTGCAAAAGTTGCCGTAGCCAAGGTTCGATTAGAGCTGGGAAATACTTCAAATATCAAATGGTTTGACGGGATTGGTGAATATCGAATCGACTGGGGGTCTGGATATCGTGTTTACTTGTGCAAAGATGGTGACCAGTTGATTGTTCTGTTTGGTGGCGGCACTAAAAAGAGACAACAGGCTGATATCAATAGCGCTAAATTGCTGTTCAGGGAATACAAGGCTCGTAAAGCCAAGGGGTGATTTTTAAATGACTATAACAAGAAACTATAAAGAATCAGTCAACGAGCGAGCCAAACAGGATCCTGCTTTTGCTACAGCTCTTTTGGATGAAGCTATTTCTTTATTTGTGAACGGTGAGCCAGAGGTTGCACGGCTGGTTTTGCGTGATCTGGTTAATGCCACAGTCGGTTTTGAGGAATTATCTATCGAGACGTCTCGCCCAAGTAAGAGCCTGCACCGGATGCTTTCGGCAAAAGGCAACCCAACCATGGATAATCTGACCTCAATATTCGACGTCCTGCGCCAAAAACTAGATGTCGATATTGAAGTTCATACTGTACCTTGTCATTAACGATCAGGTTTCTCCATTGCAAATCTGAAGGAAGTACCAATGCAAATCTGGGTTGACGCCGACGCCTGCCCGCGGGTAATAAAAGAAATCCTCTATCGGGCGGCTGAGCGTAAAAAAGTAATGACCACCCTGGTGGCTAACCAGCCGTTGCGCACTCCACCTTCGCCATATATCAAATCTTTGGTAGTCGGCTCCGGATTCGATGTTGCCGATGATAAAATCGTTGAGCTGCTCAATCCGGGAGATCTGGTCATTACTGCCGATATCCCACTGGCCTCGGATGCGATTGCGCAGGGTGGGTACGCGCTTAATCCGCGTGGTCAATTCTATACGGCGGACAATATCGCCGAGCGTCTAGCGGTACGTGATATGTTGGATGAACTGCGCGGTGCCGGGGTTGAAACCGGTGGGCCGCCGCCGATCGGGCCGAATGACAAGCAGGCTTTTGCCAATAAACTGGACAGTTTTCTGGCAAAGAATACTGCTTAACAATATCAATGAAATTCAGGAGGTTGCCATGAGTCTGATCGAAATAAATCAACAAACCTGCAACCAGGATGGGATTTGTGCTGCTGTCTGTCCGGGTAATTTCATCATTTTCAGCGATGGTGAATACCCGGCACCGATTGCTGATATTGACGAGCTCTGTATCCGCTGTGGACATTGTGTCACCGCTTGTCCGTCGTCCAGCTTGCTGCATGTGGAGTTGCCGCTGGAGCAGTGTCCATCAATCAAACAAGAGCTGCTGCTGTCTGTGGAGCAGACTGAACAATTTTTGCGCGGTCGGCGCTCGATCCGCAACTATCTTGATAAGCCTGTGCCACGTGAACAACTGCAAAAGTTGATTGAGACGGCTCGCTGTGCGCCGTCTGGCCACAATACGCAAACCGCCGAATGGCTGGTGCTAAGCGACCGGGAGGAATTAAAGCGCCTGGTCGATATCGTCGGAGACTGGATGCGCTGGATGCTGGCTAATATGAGTGAATTTGCCTTGTCGATGCATATGGACAAAGCGCTTGAACGATTGGATGCAGGCGAGGATGTTGTGTTGCGCGATGCGCCGGTACTGATCGTTGCGCATGCGGCGAAAGACGATATGATGGCGCCTGAAACCTGCACAATCGCTCTGTCTTACCTGGAACTGGCAGCGACCGGCATGGGGCTAGGCTGTTGCTGGGCTGGCTACTTTAATGCCGCTACCAGCACCTTTCCGCCGATGCGCAAGGCGCTTAATCTGCCTGATGGCCACAAAAACTACGGAGCGATGATGCTCGGTTACCCGCAATATGATTATCATCGGCTTCCAGCGCGCAAGACGCCAAAAATTATCTGGCGCTGAAACAATTCGATGTCTGTTTAATCTTTTTTCAGACGGCCTTCAGTCACTGCGGTATACTCTGAAAAGCGTTTTGCAATCAACTTTAAGCCGTTATGTGATCATTTTATGAAAATAATCAGTTCTTTGTTTTGTCTTTTGCTTTGTAGTCTTTTTCTGCCCATGTCAGCTATAGCTGCCTCCTTTGAGATTGTGAAACTCGACCCGCCTGTGGAGGCGACTCTCGGCAGCAATGAACAACTCTATATAAATGTCGATTATGTGAGTGATATTCCGCTCCGGTTTCTGGCCAGCGCATTACGCAACGGCAATAAACGCGAAGTTGGTGCTGTTATGAGTACGGCTGCGTTGCATGCTTCCGGTGACTCAAATGCGCTGATCTGGATTGCATTCACCAACCCGACGCATATCGATGAAGTGGTTGTAACTGCATATGATGAGGAATGGAATAGTGTCAAAGCTTCATCAATTACTACAAATACTCGTTGGAACGGTATGCTGGTTGAGTCGCCGCGTGAGCCGATAGAGTGGGTGCTTAAGTTGCAAAAAAAAGAGCGACTGAAAAGTGATTATATGTTTGATCCGGCACCAAAGCAGCCGGCCTTAGCATCCGACACTATTTTTGTCCTGGCTTTTCTGTCTATTCCACTCTATATCTTTTTACAGATTCGGATGTTGCGTCGGTATAGGCTGCGTTGGCGTGAATTGGCAACCGTGCCGCTGGTTACCGCTTTGCCATTGCTGATTTATGCATTCTGGGTCGGTATCGGTTTTAATCTGCGCCTCTGGCCACCGATATTCATGTACTTCATGTTGTCCGCATGTCTATATCTCTTGACCTTGTGGATAATTAAAAAAATAAGAGGGTGAGGGTTGTCGGGCGCTTTTGTTTTACAGGTAACAATGTATGACTATCGAAAGATTGTGCGAATACCTTCTGGCTAAGCCAAAAGCGGTTGAGACGTTTCCGTTTGACAATGTAACGCTGGTGGTTAAGGTTTGCG
>CBDUUF010000219.1:0-3885 GCA_965370375.1 uncultured Desulfuromonadaceae bacterium | reverse complement strand
GCGTTGCCGAGTGGCTCTTGACCAGAAGGAAGAAGCCCGCAAAGCGTTTGCTAAAGCACAGGGACTCGACAAGAGCGTTGTGCAGAAATACCGAGTGTTAGCGATGGAGTTGATGAGCGCAATTTAGTTTCTGTCCGGAAACCGCCCTTTTCCACAATCTCGGCGTCAATCTGCCCATTTGTTTGTGCGGCGTAAAGTACTACGCCTCCGCTCAAATAGTTGATTTCCTTGACCTTGAGAAAAAATGCTGGTTTCCAGATCAGAAACGCACCTTGATCCATCCGGAGTTTCCGGGTGGAGACTATTTAAGGAGGAGTGAAGATGAAAAAAATAATTATGATTTGTATGGTGCTGGTATTTGTTTTCACGTTTGCCCATGCCGAAGAGGAGAAGAAAAAGGAGCGGGATGTTTCAATCTGGGAAATGATCAGAACCAAGATTGAAGAGATAACGCCACAGAAGAAACCGACCGTTACCACCGCTGTCGGTGGGGTCCGTGGCGCCAAAAATGAAGCGGGCGAAGATCTATACTGGAAAGGCGAGGAAGTTAAGCCCAATGTCAGCGAGCAGGAACTTGCCAACTTCGTCGAAGCGCTCAAGACCGCAGAAGCGGGCGAACTGGACGCTGCCCGGCTGTTGTTTGAAGGCTTTGTGACTGAATTCCCGGAGAGTGAATTGAAGCCGGATGCGTTTCTGGCGCTTAAGGCGATGGATAAAACGGCTGACGCCAATAAAGATGAAAAAGTCACCAACTAGGAAACTGTCAATTTTTGTTAATTACAACTTATTACGGCGGGAGCAGACGTGCAGTCTGTTCCCGTTTTTTTTTGTTATTAAAGAGAATGTGAAAAGTCGGTTGGAAATGAAAAAGGTTGAAGCTTGGAAGCGATCTGAATAAACAACTTGAATCGTCTGATTTTCTTGTTAAAGTTTTGTTTACACTCTCTTTTTCCCTCGGCCGGAGATTTTTCGTAATGAGCTTTGTTGACGAGAAAATATTGATATTCGATGGTGCCTGCGGCACCAACCTGCAAGAGGTTGCTATTCCGGAAGAAGCCTGGCAGGGGTGTGAAGGATGTAATGAGTTGCTGAATATAACAGCCCCGGAAACGATCGTCGCCCTGCATGAATCGTTTCTCAATGCCGGGGCGATGGTGATTGAAACCAATACCTTTGGTGCCAGTTCTATCGTCTTGGCCGAATATGGGTTGGCCGAGCGGACAGCGGAGATCAACCGGGCGGCAGTGACGAATGCGCGTAAGGCGATCGGCGATCGCACCGGCTGTTATGTAGTCGGCTCGATCGGCCCAACCACCAAGCTGCCGTCGCTGAGTCACATTTCTGTCGAGGAATTGTCCAATACACTGGCTGAGCAGATGCGGGCGCTGGTTGAGGCCGGAGTCGATGCGCTGGCCATCGAGACCTGTCAGGATTTGCTGCAGGTCAAGGTTGCACTGGTGGCTTGTTTCGAGGTGTTCGCAGAGTTGGGCCGCGAAGTTCCGGTGCTGGTTTCTGTGACTATGGAGCGCCAGGGGACCATGCTGGTCGGCAGCGACATCGCCGCCATCTGTGCCACCCTGGAACCGTTCCCGATATTTTCGCTCGGCCTCAATTGCGCCACCGGGCCGAACGATATGGCTTCGCACATCCGTTATCTTGGTCACAACTGGCCGCATCGTATCTCCTGTATGCCGAACCAGGGTCTGCCCGAAGTGGTCGATGGCAAAACTCACTATCCGATGACGCCAGAAGATTTCGTCCACCACATGCGTCAGTTCGTCGAGCAGGATGGTGTCAGCATCATCGGCGGCTGTTGCGGTACTACCCCGGAGCATATCCGGCAGCTTGTCGTGGCCTGTGCCGGGCTGACCCCGGCTGAGCGGGAGGTGTTGTTATGAAGCCGTCACTATCGAGCCTCTACCAGGCGGTTGAGCTTGCCCAGGAGATTCCACCGCTGTTGATTGGCGAGCGCTCCAATCCGAACGGTTCAAAGAAATTTCGCGAAGCTCTGTTGGCCGATGATTTCGATGGCTGTCTGCGGATCAGCCTCGATCAGGAGGCTAAAGGCGCCCAGGTTCTCGATCTCTGTGCTGCCTACGTCGGCCGTGATGAGTTGGTCGATCTGACCCGCCTGGTCAAGATTCACGCCGAGTCGTTGAAAATTCCGATCATGATCGATTCGACCAACGCGGCGGTTATAGAAGCATGCCTGAAGATTTATCCCGGGCGCTGTATTATCAACTCGATTAATCTGGAAGACGGTGGCAAAACACTCGATATAGTCTGTCGGTTGGCCAAGCAGCACGGTGCGGCGGTGGTCGCCCTGACCATCAATGAGCAGGGTATGGCAATGACCGCCGAGGATAAACTGGCGACGGCCCGGAAGATTTATGGTCTGGCGGTCGGCAAGCATGGCCTGCGCCCGCAGGATATCCTGTTCGATCCACTCACCTTCACCATCGGCGCCGGTGATAAAAATTTGTTTGATGCGGCGATCCAGACCCTGGAGGGGATTCGTCTTATCAAGCAGGAGTTGCCGGGTGTATTCACTCTGCTCGGTTTGAGCAACATCTCCTTTGGTCTGCCGCCGGCTGCGCGCAGGATCCTCAATTCGGTCTTTTTGCACGATGCGGTCGAACAGGGGCTCGATGCGGCGATCATCGATGCCGGTAAAATCCTGCCACTGGCGCAAGTCAGCGAAGAAGACCGAACCTTCTGTCGCGACCTGATCTACAACCGTGAACAAGCTGAAGAGAAATCACCGTTGATGCGCTTCATCGATCATTTTTCTGAGCGGGTCGAAACTGAAGAGGATGATGAAACGCAAAACAGGTCGCCCGAGGAGGAGTTGCACCGGAAGATTGTGCGTGGCGACAAGGACGGCATCGATGATGTCCTCGCGGTGCTGCTCGAACGCTACCTGCCACTAGATATCGTCAACCAGATTCTGGTGCCGGCCATGCGCCATGTCGGCGAACTGTTCGGCAAGGGTGAGTTGCTGCTGCCGTTTGTCTTGTTGTCGGCCGAAGTGATGAAGAAGAGCGTCGCCTGGCTGGAACCGCATATGCAGAAGACTGATCAGGACGAGGGGATCAAAATACTGTTGGCCACCGTGCAGGGTGATGTACACGATATCGGCAAGAACCTGGTCGACATCCTGCTCTCCAACAACGGCTACAAGGTGTTCAATATCGGCATCAAGGTGCCGGCGGAAACGATCATCGCCAAGGCTAAGGAACTGCAGGTTGATATGATCGGCCTGAGCGGTCTGTTGGTGAAATCGGCGATTGTCATGCAGGAGAGTATGCCGCAGTATCGCGAGGCGGGACTGACGGCACCGATCCTGCTCGGCGGTGCCGCGTTGACCTCTGATTTTGTCGCCACCTCCTGCGTGCCGAATTATGACGCACCGGTGATTTATTGTGCTGATGCTTTTGCCGGGCTCAAGGCGTTGAAGGATTTTGAGGCCGGAGAGTTAACCTCTACCGTCGCCAAGGTAAAAAACGGTAAGGCAAAGATGAAACCGGGGGTGAAAGATGTCACCATCGATCGCACTCTGCCGATCCCAGAGCCGCCGTTCTATGGTCTGCGCCATGTCGTAGATATCGACCCGGCTGAGCTGTTTTCGTATGTAAACGAGCAGGCGCTGTTCCGTGGTCGCTGGGGCTACCGACGAACTTCTGGCACCAGCGCCGAAGATTATGCCGAATTGACCAGGACAACGGTCAATCCGCTGTACGAAGGGTTAAAGCATCAAGCGCTGCAGGAAGGTTTGCTGCAGCCGAAAGCCGCCTACGGTTATTTTCATTGCTACAGCGAAGGCGACACCGTCTTCGTCGAGGCTGGCGACGACGGTGACGAGCTCTACCTTTGCGACGACAGCGT
>CBDUUF010000218.1:0-3895 GCA_965370375.1 uncultured Desulfuromonadaceae bacterium | reverse complement strand
CGCCGCCTGGAGCGCGGCGGCGGACTGTTGTTCGTAGGCCTGATCATCCTGCGTCTGTGCACAACTCAACTCCTGATCGATTTCAAGACAGGTCTTGGTCAGCCAGGTCTCGGCCCGTGCCTGTTCCTCGGCAAGCACCGCTTCGATCTGTTTTTCCAATTGCAGAACCTCTTTCAGAATACCGTCGCTCATATGATCGGCCTGTTTTTCAGGGTGGCATGTGAACATCTTAATGTCATTATATCAAAATCCTGCGAAGATTCCCTTTATCGACGAGTTAGCCTATAATGGGCGGTCTTTTTAGCGGAGAACTTTTTTCATGCATGACTATTCAACAGCAGTGCTTGAGCACATCCGTGCGGCGATTGCCGACGCCGACGGCCGTGAAGTCTTTTTCTGCGCCACAACCGATGGTGAGCAGGCGCTGACCGCTGTTACAACCCTCGCCCGCGGTAATGCCACCGCCGTGCCGGCGATCCTGCAGGCGGCCAATTTCGGCGACGTAGTTATTCACAATCACCCCTCGGGTGAGCTTGAACCATCAGCCGCCGATCTGGAGATCGCCGCCCGCCTCGGCGGCCTCGGAGTCGGTTTTCATATTGTGGATAACTCTGTGGAAAGTGTGTACAGAGTCGTCGAGGCATTTCGCCCGGTCGAAACCGAGCGCCTGAAACCGGAGCAGATCGAAGCGATTCTCGGCCATGAAGGTAAAGTCGCCGAACTGCTGCCCGGCTACGAAGAACGCCCGGATCAGCTGCGGATGGCGCAATCGGTCGGCGCAGCCTTCAACCAGGAACAGATAGCGGTCATCGAGGCCGGCACCGGCACCGGCAAGAGCCTCGCCTATCTGGTGCCGGCGATCCTCTGGAGTCGGCAGAACCGCGAACGGATCATCATCGCCACCCGAACCATAAACCTGCAAGAACAGTTGATTCGCAAGGATCTCCCGTTTCTGCAACAGGCAACCGGCATCGATTTCTATGCCGTGTTGGTAAAGGGCCGCGGCAATTATCTTTGCCGGCGCCGACTGGATACCGCCTTTACCGAAACCGGACTGTTCGACGAGCAGCAGACCGCCGCGCTGAAAGACCTGCTCGCCTGGTCGGAGAAAACCGCCGCCGGCGACCGTGAAGAGTTACCGGTGGCACCGGAAGACACGCTCTGGGAGGAGGTGCGCTGCGAGGTTGATCAGTGCGCCCGGACCCACTGTGCGCACTATGCGGGCTGTTTCTTTTATCGGGCCCGGCGCCAGGCGGCCCAGGCTGATCTGCTGGTGGTCAACCACGCCCTGCTGCTGGCCGATCTCGCGTTGCGCCACTCGACTGATAACTACACCGCCGCTGCGGTTCTGCCGCCGTGCGAACGGATGATTCTCGACGAGGCTCACCATCTGGAAGATGTCGCGACCAGCTATTTTTCAACCCGGGTAACCCGGTTCGTCTTCGCCCGCGTTCTCAACCGACTGCGGCATCCCCGCAAACCGGAACGGGGCCTGTTGCCGCGCTTTCTGACCCTGCTCGGCAACCGTCTGCCGGATAACAGTGACAAGCTTTACCGCAGACTGCACGAACGGATCGAAACCCTGACCAGCATGCGCCAGCAACTGCTCGACAACGGTCTGTCGCGGCTCGAAGGGTTGGGTCTCGGCCTCGCAGCCCACCTGGAAAAGACCGTTACGGAACGTGAAGAGCTGCGCCATCGGGTAGTACCGGCGTTTCGCGGTACCGCCTACTGGCAGGATGCGGTCAGCGATATCCGCGAGTTGGCCCGGCAGACCGAAGAGCTGGCTGAAGCGCTGCGCAGCCTGATCGATCTGTGCAAGGAGATTCCGGAAGCGGTCGAAGAACATTTTATCTCGCCCTTGACCGATCTGGCCGGCATCAGCCTGCGGCTGCAATCGTTGGCCGCCGATCTCGGCCGGTTTGTGGTCGATGATGAGAAGAGTTGTGTCTGGTTCGAAGTCAAACAGGGCCGCATCGGCCGCGGCCAGGGGTTGATTACCGCGCTGAGTGTCGCACCGCTCGCCGTCGCCGATATGCTTAATGAAACCCTGTACGAGCGGAGTCGGACCGTGGTCATGACCAGCGCTACCCTGACCGTCAACAAGACCTTCGATTATCTGAAACAGCGGATCGGCCTCGACCGGCTGCCGCAGCAACGGTTGCTCGAGAGCCTGCTGACGTCACCGTTCGACTATAAAACCCAGGCACTGTTGGCCGCACCGAAAGATATCCCGATGCCGAACGAACGCGGCTATCCGGAGATGCTGGTTGAGCAGATCGAACAGGCGATTCTGGCCGCCGACGGCCGGACCTTTGTCCTGTTCACCGCCTATTCGATGCTCCGGCGGGTATATAGCGAACTCGCCCCGGTGCTCGAAGCGCGCGGCTACCGTTGTTTGCGCCAGGGTGAGATGAACCGGCACCGGCTGCTGCAAAAATTCAGCGAAGATGCTACCAGTGTCCTGTTCGGCACCGACTCGTTCTGGGAAGGGGTCGATGTGCCGGGGCGGGCGTTGGAGCAGGTGATTATTGCCCGGTTGCCGTTCCGGGTGCCGACAGAACCGGTACTTGAGGCGCGAACCGAGGCGATCGAGCGCAGCGGTGGCGACCCGTTTATGGATTATACGGTGCCGCAGGCGGTGATTCGCTTCAAGCAGGGGTTCGGCCGGCTTATCCGCCACCGTAACGACCGTGGCGTGGTGCTGATTCTCGATGCCCGGGTCAGCCGGCGTAACTACGGCCGGATGTTTATCCGCTCCTTGCCCGATGTGCAGTTTCTCTCCGCACCGACGGTTGAGGTGCAGGCGGCGGTGAAAGAATTTTTTGCTGGAGCGCGGGCGGGGATTGAAGCGGGGGAAGACGAGTGATATAGTTCGTATCCAACCAAACTTTAGTTGGATACGAAAATTGTTACAATTCTAAAAACAAGATCGGCGGGTTTCGTCCCGCCTGACACCATCCTTTTCTTGCTTGTCCAAGAAAAGGATACAAAAGAAGGACACCCCAATGTCGTCACCCGATTATCGGGTGCCCTCACTGCGGGATGTTTTAATCCTGTGCGAATGTTATTCGCCAAAACACATGATTAAAAATCTCCTCGCTCGGTGTCGGCAAATGGGGCCCCTTTTAAGGCCATGAAACAGGCACAAACAGACAAGAAATAATACATTTGTCATTTCGAACAAAGAGAGAAATCTCAGTTTTTTTGAAGCCATCAAGGAGTAGATAATGGCCGACAAGGTTTATAATTTCGGTGCGGGGCCGGCGATGTTACCGGAACCGGTGATGCAGCAGATTCGCGATGAGTTTCTCGATTACCGCGGCATGGGAGTCTCGGTTATTGAGATCAGTCACCGCAGCAAGGAGTTCGGCGAGATCCTTGCCGAGGCAAAAAGCCTGTTTCGCGAGTTGTCCGGGGTGCCGGATAATTATCAGATTCTGTTTATGCATGGCGGGGCGCGGATGCAATTCTCGGCCTTACCGCTGAACCTGGCTGGTCGCAGCACATCGAAAAAATGCCTATATATTGAAAGCGGTAATTTCGCCGGTCTGGCGATCAAGGACGCCGCCGCTTACGGTGACATCCGGGTCATCGCCAGCAGCGCTGACAGCAACTTCGACCGCTTGCCGAGCGTCGATCCGACCACCATCGATCAGGCTGCGGCCTACCTGCACCTGACCAGCAACAACACCATCTTCGGCACCCAGTGGACCGACTTCCCGGAGGCCGGCGGAGTGCCGCTGATCGCCGATCAGACTTCGGAGGTTCTGTCCCGGACAATAGATTACAGCCGTTTCGGCATGATCTACGCCGGACTGCAGAAAAATCTCGGCCCATCCGGCATGGCGGTGGTGGTGATCCGCGACGACCTGCTTGGCCACGCCTCGGAGCA
>CBDUUF010000217.1:0-3895 GCA_965370375.1 uncultured Desulfuromonadaceae bacterium | reverse complement strand
TCGAAATATTTATAAAAACCGACATTGAAAATTCAGCTTAAAATCATGAACTAAAATAAACGGTATTTTTTTCTTGACATACCTGACTAATTTAGTTATCTTTTACCCACAGAGCATGCTTCATTCATGTTCTTCTCCTAAGCAGTATCCAAAACATGTTGCCCCATAGTCTCCCTCCGGACTATGGGGCTTTTTTTGTGATATTATTTACCAGGAGGCTGTCGGACCATGGATAGTCCGACAGCCTCCTAGTCAATTTATTGATGACAATGTCACTATTGAGACTAAAAAACCAAACGTGAAAGGGGCTACAAATGGCGACTTATGAATGTTCGAAATGTGGAATGGGCGTGAATGCAACCTGTGCTAAATGTGACGCAGCATTGGTTGACGACAGTCTGAAACTGGATGATGGCGCGTCGGTGCAGATATCCAAGTGTCCCAACGGCCACGGCAAGATCAAATCGCCGATGTGTTGCGGTGAGGATATGACCTGCACGATTGCATAA
Source organism: uncultured Desulfuromonadaceae bacterium (assembly GCA_965370375.1). Lineage (GTDB taxonomy): Bacteria > Desulfobacterota > Desulfuromonadia > Desulfuromonadales > UBA2294 > Kmv16. Next base: position 3,386 of record CBDUUF010000217.1, on the reverse strand, counting down.
CGGAACCATGTTGCATATATGTCTTTTAAGCCCGACATCATGCGTCACAACAGATGCTGTCGGGCTTTTGACAAAAGCCTGTTTGCCCGACAACATATCACAGTAAATTACCTGCAGACCTTAGTGCCACCATTACCTTATTGCATCTAGTGCGATCTGTCCTCCGCGGCAATTATCCGCCCTTAATTGACAAGCACAATAAAATACATTAATAATCATCCGTCCATATTTAATGAGTCCATCAAAAGGAAGGGGAAATATACTCATGAACACTCACCTGTGCAAAATTGCCTTGGCCTGTAGCATACTTGCCTTCTGGGCGCCTGCAGCTTTTTCGTTGGACCGACTTGTTATTCCGGGCACCGGCGACAGTCAAGAGCTGTTACGCACAGTCGCCGCACAATTTACCCAGGAACATCCGGATATCTCCTTTGACATTCCCGATAGCGTCGGCAGTATCGGCGGCATCAAACGCGTCCTCAATGGCCACGCACCATTGGCACGAATCGCTCGCCCCCTCAACTCCAGCGAGGTAAACAGCGGCCTGAACTCCCTGATCTTTGCCTACACTCCGGTAGTCTTTGTTGCAAACCTCCCGGAAATATGTGTCGACAACCTGTCGACTGCTGATATCGTCGCCATCTATTCCGGCAAAATAACCTCTTGGCAAGCACTCGGCAATTGCCCGGACCACAAAATTTATGTCGCCAATCGCGAGGAAGGCGATTCTTCCCGCCTCCTGATCGAAGCCAGTTTTCCTGCTTTCAACAACATTACAAAATTTGCCGGTGAGGTCGTTTACAGTACCCCGGAGACACTACATATCATCGAAGACTACCAATACACCGTCGGCTACCTGCCCCAGGCGATGTTGAAGAACTCGTCGCTTACCCAATTCTCTATCAACAACCTGCAGCCGACGGCTGAGAACCTGGTCAACAATAAATACCCATTGGCTGTCCCACTCGGTTTTACCTGGAAGGGTGACCTGCCAGACGGCTACCGACAATTCGTGGACTTCATGTTCAGTAGTCGCGGGCAGGAGATTATTCGCGCTCACGATGCCATCCCGGTCCCCAAGCCAGCGGAAATTTAATGATGGTTTCGCTACGCACCAAGATTCTCGGCACCCAAGCCCTCACCATTGCCGTAACAGTGCTTCTCCTCGGGTCAATCTCCTATTTCCTGATGACCCATGCCTTGCTGTCCCTGCAACAACACAACCTTGAACGCCTGGCGGAGACTTCAGCCCGAGATATAGGCCGCAACCTGAATGACCTGCAAAATAAATTCAGCAACATCGTGATCAGTCGTGACCTGCACCGCGGCAGCGATCTGCCTCTGGCCAAATATCTGGGCAAACACCTGGACCGCTTTCCGGAGCTGACGCTACTCAACCAGCAGGGCCATGAAGAGCTACGCCTGATACGGCAACGTATTGTCAACCCCAATGACCTGCGCGACTGGAGCGACTCAGACCTGTTTCAGCAGGCCATGTCGAAACCAAATGACATCATCATTTCGCCGGTTAGTAACCATCCGGAGCTTGGTACACCGACGGTTACCTTTGCCATGGCGCAGGTTCAGTATTTCGGTGATCAATTCATGGGATTGCTGATCGGCTCGATTCCCCTGGAACATATCCTGGCGCAAATTGACAAACCCACCGACGATGTCGATGGGTTTCTGGTGGTTATGGACTCGCAGCAGCGTATTCTCTATGCGCCTAGCGGCGACCTTGCCCTCACACCGCTAGCAGAAGTGACTTCGACGTCTGAAAGTCACCTCCGGGATTCGCTCCATTCAGCATCATCCGGTTTCCTGCGGGAAACAATTTTTGGTCAGGACACTTATCTCGCCTTCCAGACCGACCCGATCAGCGGCTGGACTATCATGGCGGTTCTGCCGACTGAAGTCTTCATGACGGAGCCAAACCGTTTACGTAACGTCACGCTGCTCATCTGCCTGGCGCTCCTGTCAGGCGGACTACTGGTCGCACTGCGTATAACCAACCGCTTGACCCGTGACATTGACCACCTCACCGGCTTTACCCATCAGATAGCTGCAGGCAATCTGGACAGCCGGGTCAGCGTCACCTCCCAGGACGAGATCGGCATCCTCGGAGCCGCTTTCAATACAATGACCGACCAACTGGCCCGCTCCAAGGAAGCCCGGGATCATCTCGACACGATCCTGCAATCGATCATCGATCCGCTACTGGTGACAGACAACAGCGGGCGAATTCAACGGTTTAATAATGCCGCCATAAAAATGCTCCAGTATGACCGTGAAAACATTCTCGGCACACACATTGACTCGATCTTCACCAAAGAGGTTCAACCGGCTGCAGGCAACTCACTTTTACAACTGGTACAAAAAACCCCACTGCAAAATCACGAAACCTATGTCCGCTCCGGCGCCGATAAAAAAATTCCGGTTCTGTTGAGTTGCTCTTTTGTCAAAATGGCAACAGAAGCAGAGTCAGGACTTGTCGTCATCCTCAAAGATATTTCCAAACAAAAAAGTACTGAAGAGGCGCTTAATTCAGCGCTTACTGTTGCTGAAAACACCCGGGACCAGGTTGACGCCATTCTGCGCTCGGTTGCCGACGGCCTGATCGTGACCGACACCAAGCAGGATATCGTCCTCATGAATCGGGTCACCGAAAAGTTTTTTAGCGTCACCTCTGAGGACCTACTGGACCAACCTCTGAAAAAACTGATTCCACATCAGGCTGTTCTGAACCAGATGAAAAACAAGCTTGAACAGCCCTCGTCCGAAACGGCTATAGAATTTGCAATCTGTCGACCGTCGGATAATGCACCGTTTATTATTCAAGCACGCAGCGCTCCGGTTCAAAGCAAGGACGGAAAAATTACTGGACTGATAACCTCCCTGAGAAACGTTACCGAGGAGCGTAAGATGGAGAGAATGAAAACCGAATTCATCTCCACTGCGGCGCATGAGTTGAATACGCCCATAACGACCATTATGGGCTTTACCGATCTCCTGCTCAATCCTGACACGCACGGTGGTTTCAGCCCGGAGCAACGCGAAGAGTTCCTGAAAGAAATATTTGAAAAAACCGATGTCTTGTCCCGTATTGTCAGCGATCTGCTAGACCTCAGTCGCATGGAGACCGGACAAGCCATGCCGCTACAAAAATCCCTGACAAATATTAACAATACGGTGCTCAAGGTCACGCATTGCTTCCAGATAAGCGACACCGGACAGCAAATTGAGCTCAACCTGGATGAGATGGCGGCAACAGAAATCCTCGTCGATCAACAACGGATCATCCAGGTGCTTGAGAATCTGATCAACAATGCAATTAAATACTCGCCAGCCGGCAGTCGTATTGAAATTTCTACCAGACTAAACGATAA
>CBDUUF010000216.1:0-3896 GCA_965370375.1 uncultured Desulfuromonadaceae bacterium | reverse complement strand
CCCTTGAGTCTCGGGATGATGGGGATGCATGGCACCGTCGAAGCGAACCGGGTGATTATGGATGCCGACCTGATCATCGCCTTCGGCATGCGTTTTGACGATCGGGTTACCGGCAAACTGGCTGAGTACGCTGCCGGGGCGGATGTAATTCATGTCGAGATTGACCCTTCGGAGATCGATAAAAATGTGGCGACATCGGTGGCGATTAAAGCCGATGTCGGGCGGACGCTGCATGTTTTGCAGCATCATCCTGAATTGATGGCTCGACCACGGCTGAAATGGTTTGCAAAAATTGCCGAGTTTCGCCAGGAGGTGCAGGCTGAACAGCAGGCAGAGCTGGAGGCAGGCATCGGCAGTGGCGGTCAGCTGTTGATGAAAACCATTGTCCACAAACTGTCAACCCTGACCAAAGGCGAGGATATCGTCGTCGCCGATGTTGGCCAGCAGCAGATGATGGCCGCCCGTTTCTACAACTTTCAGAAGAACAACACCTGGTTTACTTCCGGAGGGGCCGGGACCATGGGTTGCTCCCTGCCGATGGCGATCGGCGTCAAGCTGGTCCGCCCGGACGAGCGGGTCTGGTCAATCAGCGGTGATGGTGGTTTCCAGATGAATATTCAGGAACTCGGCACCATCATGGAGCAGAAGCTGGATGTCAAAATCGTTATTTTAAATAACGGCTACCTCGGCATGGTCCGGCAGTGGCAGACCCTGTTTTTTGACGGTCGCTATGCCGGGACACCGATGCAGAGTCCGGATTTCGGTCAGATTGCCAGCGCCTACAAGATCCCGCACTTGAAAGTTGAGCTGCTGGAAAATGTGGAATCGGCAATCATGGCGGCGATGGATCACGCCGGGCCGTTCATGCTTGAATTTCTCTGTGATCCTTCGGAAATTGTCTTGCCGATGGTGCCAGCCGGTGGTGGATTCAACGATATGATCCTGAGAAAGCCGGAAGCGAAAACTGCCGAGAAATAATTTATAAAGGGAAACTTTGATATGTCGACCGAGATGAAACGCCGCGCCATCCTGATGTTTTTACATGATCGCCCCGGCGCACTGAATAAAATTGCCATGCTGATTCGTAAGAAAATGTACAACGTCGATACGCTGACGACCTGTCGCGCCAAAGCGCCCGGGGTCAGCCGGATGACCATAACCTTGCGGGAGAATGATGACGCAAAAGTCCGTCAGGTTATCCGTCAGCTTGAAAAATTTATTGAAGTGATTTCAGCTAAGGAACTTAACCACGAACAGAGTTATTGGCGAGAGGTCGCAATCCTTAAAATCGAGACCGATGGTTCGATTCTGGACAGGTTGGCGGCGAAATATAAATTCGAAATTCTAGATCACAAAAAGACCGACACATTTATTGTACAGATTGTCGGTGCAACGCAGCATATTGATGATTTTATGGAAGAGATCGACGCCAGCCATATTGTTGAGATTGCCCGCACCGGGGTGACGGCTATAGAACAATAGCCTGGCCAATGTGTCGCATAAAAAAGGGCTGCCCCGCATGGGACAGCCCTTTCTTATTTAACAATGCTGCAATAAGTTATTTGCCAATTTTGAAGCTGCCGTCAGCCATGTAGTCAACCTGGGCGTCAAGATACTGCAATTGCCCCTTGTTGGAATAACCGGGCTCAGCATCGAGGATTGCGTAGTAGCTGCTGCCACTGCGGGCGCCGGTGGTGCAGACCAGAACAACACGACGTTCAGTGTCGAGCTTGGCAATTGCCGCTTGAGCTTTGAAGATGAAGTCTTCATCAAAAACGTTGATGGCGCCCTTCATGTGCCCTTTGGCGAACTCCTCCGGCTCACGCACGTCGACGACCTGAATCGAGCCGGCAGCGACCAGCTTCTTGAATTCAGCCGGCTCGATAGTTTCAGGGAGACCTTCCTTCTTCGCTTTGGCAACAACGCCACTTGATTCGTTGCCCCAGAAAGGCAGACCTGCGTCCTTCCAGGCTGGTGCGCCAGCAGCGTATACTGCAACATTGGTGTATCCGAGGGTGAGAGCCGCTTTAGCTGATTTGTGGCTCAACTTACATTTGTAACCGCCACAGTAGAAGATCAGCTCGGTTGACATGTCAGCCGGGAGCAGGCCTTTTTTCAGTTCAAATTCTGCTTTTGGCAGGGAAATAGAACCAGGAATAAATGACTTCTGGTACTTAATTGCTGGACGGGCGTCAACCAAAACGAACGGAGTCTTGCTGCCGTCGATAACCTTCTTCTTTACATAATCAAGACCAACGACTTTGTAGTTGCCAGCTTTGTTCCAGGCCGGCATGCCATCATAATAAACTTTGACGTTGGTGAAACCATTTTTCATAGCAACCGCTGCAGATTTCGGGCTGAGGGCACACTTGATGCCGCCACAGTAGAAAATCTGCATTTTGTCTTTGTCCAATTTATCGAGATTCTTCTCCAGCATCGGCTTCGGGATGCTGATAGCGGTCGGGATGTGTCCAGCATTGTACTTGATCGCCGGGCGGGCGTCGATCAGTTGGTATTTTCCTTCTTCTGGACCTTTTGCGACCAAGGCGGCAACTTCAGCAGTCGAGATGACAAGGGCCGAGTCTTGTTTGACCGGCTTCTTCTCGGCCTTGCTTGGAGTAGCGGCTGCTTCTGGAGCTTGTGGTGTGCTAGTTGCACAGCCAACGGCGAAGGTGGCGACCAGTAGTGCTGTAAAAATAAATCTGAGCATTTTCGACATGATGATCCTCCTTGGACTAGGGATTGATGGTGTCAATCGTAAATTTATGGTCTGAAGCGTTAGGAATACAGCACAATTCGTGCCTTTAAAATTCTTTCATGGGAGATTTTTCTTAGAATGGGCTAAAATCATAGGAAAAATAGCATATTATGGCAAAGCGATTAAAGGTCGTTGGTTGGCACGGGGATGAAAGCGGCACATTAATCCCGTGATATGCCGTAGTATTAAAACATTAATTGGTCGTTATGCGGAGGGGAATGGCGACCAGCTCAGGTTGCTGAGCAGATTTTCGGCTGCTGCGCAATCCTCTGGGTTGAATGGGCCGACCACGGCCATGGCCAGTCGACCGGGAACCAGTAGACGTCTGGCCGCCGCTTGTAGCTGGTCACAAGTTAAAGTTTCAGCGGCCTGCAGATCATCTTCAATACTGCGGTAGTAGCCGACTAGCTCACCCCAGCCGTGGCGTACCGCCATTTCATCGGCATGATCGCGACTGAACTCCAGATCGAAACAGAAGCTTTTTATCGCACGCTGCAGTTCGTCATCGGGAACCGGGTCGTGCCGCATGGCGGTCAAGACCGCTAGGACCTCACTGATAGCCGTTAACAGGTTGTCCGGGTTGACCGAGAGGTCGACGCTGAGGCAACCGGTCTCTGCCAGCAGGTTGAGGTTGGCTTCGACGTGGTAAGTCAGCCCGAGTTCCTCGCGCAGGCGCAGCATCAGTCGTGAGGTGCTGCCCCAGGAGAGCAGGCGGCGCCAGATCCGCATAGCGAAGGCGTCCGGATCATGCCGCCCGGGTAGTTGCAGATTGATTTGAATACTGATTTGCGAGCTGGAATCGGTGACCCAGACAGATTGCGGCAATATAGTCTCTGCGAGCGGTGTCGCTGCAATCGGGGGGGCAGGCAACGGGCCAGACCAGCTACCGAAGGCTTTGGCTAGAGCTTGCTGCGCGGCTACCGTCTCAATTCTACCGGAAACGACAACCACGGTGTTGGCCGGGGTGTAATATTTTTGATGAAATTGGATCAGGGCAGCCTGATCGATGGTTTGCAGTGACTTGTTGGTGCCGATCGTCGGCAGGCTCAAAGGGTGTCCCGGCCAGAGCAGACGACCGGTCAACACGTCCGGATTAATCATTGCGCCATGTTCATTCAGGTCTTCCAGCGCTTCTTCG
>CBDUUF010000215.1:0-3907 GCA_965370375.1 uncultured Desulfuromonadaceae bacterium | reverse complement strand
GTTTTAGTTTAATACAATCAACATATCGTATTGTTCAACTCGTAGAGTTTCAGCAATCACACCATATCTTGAAGGAATTTGATTTGCTAATTCAGAAGCCCAAAATGTTGCTCTTGCATCATTAGATTCGAACATATAAATACCACTTAAAGCTCCTGTTTTTTCTTCAGAAACATAATACTTGTCTACAAGACCCGGAACGTTTCTGAACGTTACTAAATCTTCTTTACATACTTTCATTAATTCCTCATCACCCAGTCTGAGCGTTCTCAGGACTTGCTCAGCAGGTAGGCTTCAATAAACCCATCAAGATCACCATCGAGCACTGCATCGGTGTTGCCGACTTCATAGCTGGTGCGGTGATCCTTAACCATCCGATACGGATGCAACACATAAGATCGAATCTGACTACCCCAGCCGATCTCCTTCTTTTCACCGGCCAGCGCCTCAGCCTCCTCGGCCTTTTTCTGTCGCTCCATCTCGAACAGCCGCGCTTTCAACTGTTTCATGGCAGTTGACTTGTTTTTATGCTGACTTCGTTGACTCTGACAAGCGACTACAACGCCGGACGGAATATGTGTGATCCGGATAGCCGAATCGGTTTTATTAATATGCTGCCCACCGGCACCACTGGCCCGGAAAGTATCAATTTTTAAATCCTTATCGTTGATTTCGACATCAAGATCGTCTGGCAGCTCCGGAAATACAAAGATAGAAGCAAATGAGGTATGGCGCTTGGCGTTCGAATCGTATGGTGAAATCCGGACCAGGCGATGAATTCCCATTTCGGCCCGCAGCCAACCGTAGGCAAAATCACCTTCAACCGTGAAAGTGGTGCCTTTGATGCCGGCCTCATCACCCGGTTGATAATCAGTGATCTCGGTTTTAAACCCCTTCTTTTCACAATAACGTAAATACATGCGCATGAGCATGTCGGCCCAATCCTGGGCTTCTGTCCCCCCAGCCCCGGCATTTATACTGAAAATTGCGTTAAAACTATCGTGTTCACCGGAGAGCATCCGGGCAAATTCCATCCGCGCAATACGTGCTTCAAGCTCCGGGAGCAAACCCTTGATCTCATCAAGAGTTTCCTGGTCTTGTGCCTCTTCACCCAACTCGGACAGAAGCTGAAGATCATCCAGCTCCTGCTCGGCACCGTCACAGTCTTCGATGGTTTTTTGCAGGCGGGTTCTTTCTTTGAGCAGATCTTGCGTCTGGTCACCCAAATCCCAAAAACCGGGACGAGCTATTTCTGCTTCGAGCTCTGCAACACGTTCTTTTTTGCCATCGACGTCAAAGATACCTCCTCAGCTCGATGAGCTTGGTTTTCAGGTTATCGATGATCTCTTTTTCTTCGCGAAACATAGGTACCCCTACAAAAGTGAATTCGGGATTATATCGACTTGCATTCTACAGAGCAAGCGCTCATTCAATTATTGTTCAATCCGCTCGACTTCTTTCTGCTGCGGATAAACCAGAGCATTCCTAGTAACAGAGAAATGATCGGCAAGACATCACCGACAAGAGTATATATACTCAACTCGGAACGGAAGGTGACGTCGCCGACAACAACATCCGGCTCGAATATAGATGAAACAGAGAGGATATCTCCAGACGGAGCAATAATCGCCGAAACACCAGTGTTTGCAGCCCGGACCAACCAGCGTCTATTTTCAATCGCCCTGAAACGGGTCATCGCCAGATGCTGATAAGGTGCTGATGAACGACCGAACCAGGCATCATTGGTTACATTAATCAACAATCCACTCCCGGCCTTGACATATTGCCTGGCTAATTCCGGGAAAATTCCCTCATAACAGACCAAGACGCCAATCTTCCCGTAAGGCATCCTGATAGGAGCGATCGAACCAGGAGAAAAGTCACCAATTCCGACAACCAGTTTGTTGATAAATGGCAAAAAAGTACTGAATGGAACATACTCTCCGAACGGAACTAAATGAATTTTGTCACTACGGCCGATAAAATTACCCTCAGGTGACAACAGAAAAGCACTGTTCAGGTAACGGACATCATCCTGTTCGTATTCATAAGCGGGACTCCCGGTTAACAGATATTGCTTGTTCTGCACAACCATTTGTCGAACACTTTGGCTGAGTGGTGAAGGGTCCTGAAGGTAAAATGGCGTCGCACTCTCCGGCCAGATTAATAATCGGGAACCTTCCTCTATCGCTTTTTTCGACAGTGATAGATAATTTTGAATCGTCGACGACTGATTTTCGGGATTCCATTTCATCGACTGATCGATGTTTCCCTGAACCAGACCTATCTTAACTGGCACGTCGATCCGATCCTTACCCTGTCCCAAACACCAGATTCCATAACCCCAGTTTGCAACAAACAGCAAAACAAAGATAATCACGGCTCGCCTGGGTACAAGTGTTTTATCGAGAAAATACACAGCACGAAGTAAATTAGATAATAAACAATTGGCAAATATGACCAGAGCACTAATGCCATAAACCCCGAGTAGATCGGCAGATTGAATCAGCTTCAGATTGTCATGTTGCGAATAACCGATAAGCGCCCATGGAAAACCGGTCAACAAAATGCCGCGCAAGAACTCGAAGGCGATCCATAAAATTGGCAATGAAACAACAATCGATAAACCGGTACGACGGCGAAACCGCTCTGCAAGCCAGACAGGTAAGGCAAAGAAACAGGCCAGATAACCGACCAGGATAAGGTAAGCCAGGATCGACAACGCAAGCGGCAGTCGACCATAGGTAACCATGACTATATTCAGCCAATATAGTGCGGCGGCAAAAAACCCGAGACCAGCGGCGTAACCGGACAAAAACGGCCGTCGCGACATCACCAGAAACAGCGGCACCAGGGCAAACCAGGCGACAAACGACCAGTCAAACAAGGGAAAAGCTGCCGCCAGCAGGACGCCGGAGGCCAGAGCAACTATAAAATCACGAGCAGGACGAAGCGACATGATTACTCTTCATCCTCAGTTTTATCTACAGCGTCCACTCGGCATATACGCACCGAATTGATCTTGCGTTCGTCACAATCAACAACTGACATATGTAAAGAACCATCGACGATCTCTTCGCCTGTTATCGGCACGTGATTCAATAAGTGCAACAGATAGCCACCAATGGTATCGAATTTTTCCCGGGTAATTTCGACATCAAAATATTCTTCTATCTCTTCAATACTCAGGCGAGCGTCAACCAGAACTGTTCCGTTCTTTTCTGCTACCAGTAAAGCCGGTTCACGATCATATTCATCCTGAATCTCACCGACGATCTCCTCGAGAAGGTCCTCAATTGTTATCAGCCCTGAAGTACCACCATATTCATCGACAACGATGGCAATATGCACCCGCTTGGAGCGGAACTCCTGCAAAAGATCTTCAATTTTCTTCGTTTCCGGAATAAAATAAGGGGAACGCATAACCTGCTGAACGCAAGTTGTGTCCGCATCGCTACCCCAATAACGCAACAGGTCTTTAGCGTAAACGATCCCGACAATACGGTCATTTGTCCCTTCATAGACCGGGATGCGTGAGTGGCCGGAATTTATGATAGCGTCAAGGACATCACGAATTGATGCATCGTGACTGCAGTTGATCATGTCTGTACGCGGAACGATAACTTCGCGGACAATTGTATCGCCGAACTCAAAGACGGATTGGATCATATCGCCTTCTTCTTCATTGATGATGCCGCGCGCTTCCGACTCGCTGATAATTTCCTGCAACTCTTTTTCGGAAGAGATTTTACGACGCCCCATAAGCCTGCTCAGTCCTCTGGCAATAAAGTTTTGTTCGTCCCCTTGACTGTCGTTGTCCAATATAAGGTCTCCTAATTAGTGTCCATCCGAAAACACTGGATGAGTGTAGTTTGGTTTCTGTTTTGGAAACCAGCAATTTTTCGCA
>CBDUUF010000214.1:0-3915 GCA_965370375.1 uncultured Desulfuromonadaceae bacterium | reverse complement strand
GAGACCGGGGGAGTATTCGTAACGGACGACCAGAAAGACCGGGTTGCCGCTGAGCCCGCTGTTCTGGACCAGAAGACTGTCAGCTGCCGACGGTGACAGCGGCTGGGTGAGTAGAAGTCGTCCTTGCAGGGTGTCGACTTCATAGTCGAGGGTCGGGGACAGATTCTTCACGCTAAGAACCATGCCCGAATCCTTGTCGCGGATCTCGATCCTTACCCGCTCGGAACCGATGAGAATGTCCTGGTGCCGGAGGTAGTAGAGCGATCCTCCAGTGCCGCGGAATTGGTCACGCCCGGCTACGGTTCCGGGCTCGGCGGCAAAGCCATCAGCAAAGAAACGCTGTTCGCCGAAGCTGGTGGCGTCGCGGCTCTGATAGTGGAGGTTGGCGCCGTAGAGGCCGCGATCGACATGGGCGAGGTCGTTGTCGGTGTAGCCGACCATGAAGTTTCCCCACAGGGCGTGGTTCTCTTCTTTCTTCAGCTTGAGGTAAAATTTTCCGAGAGTCGGAGCGTCTTCCTCGACGGTGCTGTCGTCCCCGTAGGTCGGGTAGTGATAATCGGGGTCGATACGCCGGAAAAGCGCACCGGGTGACTTGTCGAGGAAGTTGCTGAAGATCTCACCTATCGGGCCTTCGCGGGTGTCGGCGCTCGCCGTCATATTCCAGCCCTCACCGAATTTTCCCTTGGTGTAGAAGGCCAGCCGTCCCTGCAGGTCGATATCGTTGCTGTATTGTGATTTGTCCGGCGCGAGCAGCGTGGCCGAGCCGGTGGTCCGGTTGGCTGAGAGCGTCAGGTCGGCGATGCCGACGGTAAACCAGTCACTTTTCTTCAATTCCAGGTCGCGCAGGAACAACTCGCCGTTACCCGCAGCATCGAGCACCGCCACCTCGACCGAATGCATCCCTTCGGGGAGGATTTCCTCGGCGACGAAGCGCCCCTGTGTGTTGACCTGCACCGAGTAACCGGCCAGCCAGACGGAGTGTCCTGCGGGGATCGCGCTACCGACCGCCTGCACCGTCCCGCCGGCAAGAGGAATGTTTTGGCTGGCGAGACGGTTTTCGCCGTAACCGACCAGCAGTTCGGATTCAGGATCGGCGGTAGACAGGGTCGGGTCAATCCGGTCGATCATCCATAGCGGTTGGGGCATGGTTTCGTCGAAATGTTCCTGGCGGTCGTAAACCCGGACCAGGTATTTTAGCTCATGGTCTTCCGCCGTAATCTCTATACCCTCCGGTTGCCACTGGGCCCGGCCGTTTTGATCAAGGGCGACGATCGCCAGCGGGGTGTCGCGAGTGGATGTCTGTTTATTGAAAATCCTGACCTCAGCCCGGTCGATAAAGCTGTGGTAGTTGGTATATAAGCGGAAACGGACCAGATTTTCGTCGAAAGCGGTCTCCTCCAAGTCTCGGTAAGCGATCCTGTTCGGCCAGGCGGTGATGTTGAGCCGCGGCTTCAGCTTCAGGTAGACATACTTGAACTCGATGTGTGCGTTGTCAAGGGCGACGTCGGTGCAGCGCTGAACGTCGGGGGTGCTTTTGCCGGGATCATCCAGCGGTTTTCCGTCGACGCTGATGCGCATCTGATTCAGCCTGAAAGGGTCGGCGGTGCGCACCTCGCGCGTCAGGCGGGTGATGTAGATGCCATCGTTGTTATCGAGGGCGACAAGTTCGTCATAGACCACCTGTACTCGGACGTGGGGAGCCTGCGAAGTAAAGAAGCCGGTGCTGGCCACGTCTGTCGATTGTACGAAGCCGCGTCCCTCGAACTCAGCCTGCTCTGGTGAAAGCCCCATGACGGCGGTGACCTCCTCCATGGTGCGGCGGGCGCGGGCGGTGGAGAGGCCGATGTCGTCACCGTAGATGGAGGCGGTTCTCCGGTCGAGACGTCTGTTGCCGGCGTAACCGACGAAGCGCAGGCGCACCGAGGCCTTGTCGGCGACCTCGCGCATGATCTGCTGCAGACGTTCGATATAGCCGTCGGGGATGACCGTCTCGCCGTCGGCAAACAGGAGCGGTTCGAGGTCGCCCTGCAGCGGTGTGTGTGGTCGAACAACGGTTTCGGCGCCAGCGTCCTCCGGGCAGAGTTGCGGTTCATCGGAGAGCTCCTGCAGCGGGTCATCGTACCAGAACTCCACCTCGACGCGGCGGTTCAGGGCCCGCCCCTGGGGGGGGGTGTTGCTTGCGATCGGGTGCGTCGCACCCTTCCCCTCGCTTATGAAAGTGATCCCTGGGAGAGGGGTGCCATTCTCGACGGCGAGGGTCACGCGGTTGGCCACCGCTTTCGTGAGGCCAAAGAGTCCGCCGTAGATGCCCACGTTGCGCCCGGTCAGAGGGGTGTCGTCGGTATGGGCGCTAATGCGGATGGTGAGGTTCTCTTTATCGCTCAAGTTCGTCAGGGCCTTGAGTATCCTAAGTATGAAGCCGTCAGGGGCTTCCATCATCCCTCTGTCGTAGAACAGCGGTGTGATCAGATTTTTGATTCGGGCGCGCCGGGAGTGTCCCTCTTTGTAGCGCAGCATGCAAACGGTCTCGGTTCGGCAGATCTTGCCACGACTGACATCCTGAAAGGCTAAAAGGTCCTTCTTTTTCTGGGGGCCAGAGAAAATCGCCGGATCGTGCTGCCAGGGGCGGAGCATCTGGTCGGTAGGGAGTTGTTGCTCTGAGGTTTCGCCGTAGGGAGTTGACTCCCGCGTCTCGGCGGCATGCGCAGGTGTGCAGATACCGGCTCCGGCGGCGGATACGAGAGCGAATATGATGAGGGCGAGACCGTGTTTCAAAATGGTTACCAGATTGTTAAAAGCTTAAGTCTTCTATTTTGAGCGGGGCTGCTGTGGCCGCGGCAAGGTTCAAGGTGGTCCGCCGCGGCGCCAGAAGATATCAGTTTCGATATCGAGGCGATAGCCGCCATCTTGCTCCTGCCAGAGGTCGGCGACCTGTTTTTTCAGCACCTTGAGACGCTTGTTAACAAGCCTCTCGGGCTCGATATCTGCCAGATATGACAGCCTGAGCACCGACGGGGATTTCATCAGAACTTCGAGCAGGCGCTCGATCTTCGGTCGCCACTGTAATCGCAGGGTTGCGCTCCCCGGTTCGTAAACACCGTCGGCGAGGTTGATGGTGACCACACGATGAATTGTTGCACCGAATTCGAAGCGCAACATTTTGCCGCGGGTTGCTCGCTGGACCCGTGGGTTCTCTGTGGTCAGCCGATAGCCGGTCGGGAGAGTGCGATCGTCGAGCTTGAGGATGAAGTTACTGCCGCGATCTTCGTCAGGAACCGTAGCGCAGGTGATATGGAAGCGGCCGTTCGCATCGCTGGTGGCAATCAAGCCCAGGGCCGTGACGACGCGTACTCCGGCCAGACCCAGTTCTCCTGTGCTCTGTTGCCCATCAAGGTTACGGTCATCGAATACCTTGCCGATGATGTCTGTGCAGTCGAGGGTCGGGTCGGGGACGACGTGACCAGCCAGCGTGCCCGTGGCTGCGCCAAGCGACAAGATAATGAGGCAGAGCAGGGCAATGCCAAACATTGCATGTTGTTGCGGCAAGAGCTTCATTCTATCCCTGTGTCGTCTGGAATTATTGCGCGAAGGTTTCGTTGTTTCCTGCGCACTGGATGAATGTCCTCTGCGCAGAAGAACGAAAAATAGAGAGGTCCGAACGATCCGAAACAAGAACGCAATATCAGTAGTAGATTTGTTCGATGCTGCAGCCATAGAAAAACCCCTTCTTCGTGCCGAAGAGGGAGCTTCTCGCGATTTCACCCAATCGAATACCGCCAAGAGACATCCTCATCTCTTCGGCGGCTCGGCTGTCCCGGTTACGTGAACTCGTGGACCCGTGGCTTTGCGTCCCCGAATTCCCTCGGGTTTGCCCTTATCGGAGATAAAATTTGTGTTGTTCTTTGCAACGGGCGG
>CBDUUF010000213.1:0-3926 GCA_965370375.1 uncultured Desulfuromonadaceae bacterium | reverse complement strand
GTTACGCCTTGTGGTGCGAAATTTTTGCTTAGCAATCCGGTTCTTTTTTCGAGACCATCAAAGATAGTTGATGAAAAAAAGGGGCCGTTACGGCCCCTTTTTTATTTCAGGGTGAAACGTGAAAACCTGGCGATTAATCAACAGCGGTGAGCAGGACGGTGCCTGGAATATGGCGCTCGATGAAGCTCTTTTAAATTCAGTCGTAAAAGGCGACTCTGCGCCCATTCTCAGACTGTATCGCTGGCAACCGGCAACAGTTACCCTCGGTTATTTTCAACAGGGAAGTGCTGTTGTTAATCTTGATGCTTGTCGTGAGTTCGGCTATTCGGTTGTCAGGCGGATTACTGGCGGGCGAGCAGTCCTGCATGATCATGAGGTGACTTACGCAGTAATCTCACCTGAACAAAATGAGACCTTTCCCGGTGGCGTTGCGCAGAATTATCATGTTATCGCTGATGTTCTGCATGCGACCTTTAACGAGTTTGGTCTGCAGACGAAAATTACTTCAGGCCGCAAGGAGATCGTCGATAACGACGGGGTGCAGCGTAGTTCCTGTTTTACAGCACCGGCGCTGTCGGAGTTGGTATTGAATGGTCAAAAAATGACCGGTAGTGCGCAAAAACGGCTGTCGACATCCTTTTTGCAACATGGATCTATACCGCTTAATATTGACCCGGAGAAGTTGTATCAGGCCTTGAATACCGGCGACAATACAGATCTTAAACGGCGTGTGGCGCGTTTGGCAGATCGGGTCGGTTGGATGAACCGCTGGCTTAAGCGACCCGTTACCATCGATGAGGTAGAGCAATGTTTGATCAGGCAGTTCGAAGTAGTAGTTAATGTCAAATTTATAGTAGATGAACCTACTCCTGCTGAAACTGCTGACGCACGCCACCTGCTGCAGGAAAAGTATACTAATCCGGATTGGGTTCTCCGCGGGATTGTTTGACACTGAACACATAAAGTTTTGTTTCGTTGTTGACATAACAGCAGCTCCTGCTTATCTTGGCTTGCACTCATAATTCGTGTTAACTTTTTTACTCAACATGGAATTGTTTTATGTCCTTATCTGTAGGTCACATTGCATACGCCAATTGTATCCCATTTTTTCATTTCTTGCGTAAAAGCGGTTTCGATGGAGAGATTATTGATGGTGTCCCTTCGGCTCTAAACCGGATGTTAGCCTCTGGAGAGATCGATATCTGTCCATCTTCTTCGATTGAGTATGCGCAGCACCCGTCTGATTATCAATTGTTGCCAGGCCACTCTATCAGCTCAATCGGCCCAGTTGAAAGCGTACTATTATTCAGCTCACACCCGTTATCTGAACTAAATGGAGTGCCGATCGCAATAACCGGCGAATCGGCAACTTCTGTCGCTCTACTGCAGATTCTGTTAAAAGAATTTTTACGTCTTGATGATGTTATTTGCAAGGTTCCGGAGCTCCCGGTAGAGGAAGTAATTGCACGGGGTGAACCGGCACTGTTAATCGGTGACCGGGCACTTAAAATGCGTGGCGAACAACAGCCTGATGTAAATATAATTGATCTCGGTGCCTTGTGGCACCATTTTACCGGGTTACCGTTTGTCTTTGCTCTCTGGACGGTACGCAAAGAAGTTGCGCGGGATAAGAGTACAGAGGTTACCAGCTTCGTCGAGCAACTTGCTGCCTCACGCACCAGCGCCTTCGATGAACTCGCAGCAGTCGTAAGCAGTTGCGATGAGGTTAACTGGATGGGGCAGGAGAGGTTATTGCACTATTTACAGAACGTTTCCTACGATCTCGATCCGCAGCATATTGAAGGTCTGAATTGTTTTTACGCCTTGCTGGAAAAACACAATCTGATCGCTTCGGCTCCAGAACTTGATTTTATCAAGACTTGATTAACTGATTGCTTCGATATAATCGCTGATAATTTCACCGTGATCAAAGCAGAGTTGCTCGGTAGGGGTGTCTAACGGGAAAAGTTTCGCTGCAGCGGCATCGTCACCCGCTTCAGGGGTGCCATAGGCTTCTGCTGTAAATACATATGAGATCGTGTGCTGCCTGGGATCCCGGTCCGGATTTGAATAGGCTCGAAACTGCTGCAGGTTGGTCACTACAAGGCCGGTCTCTTCCAGCGCTTCTCGTGCGGCTGCAGTCTCAAGGTTTTCGCCGTAATCGACGAAGCCACCAGGCAAGGCCCAACCGTACGGCGGATTGCTACGTTTAATCAAAACGATTGCATTGCCGATACGAATAATGATATCGACGGTCGGTATAGGATTGAGCCAGGTTTCGATCGCCGCATCACAGTTCGGACATGGGGTTTTCTTTTTCATTTAGATCGTTCCAAACTACAATTAGTGATTGACAGAATCACAAGTCGACAACGATAATGGCGCCTCGCCCGGATGGCGGAATTGGTAGACGCAAGAGACTTAAAATCTCTCGGTTTTAGGACCGTCCGAGTTCGATTCTCGGTCCGGGCACCATAAACAAGAAAGCACCCGAAATCGGGTGCTTTTCTTATTTTCAATCGCTGAAGACCTCGGCGCTGAAAATATATATATCGGTCTCTTCTGCTTCCCACGAATCTGTAGGCAGACCGGCTTTTATGCAGGTCTGTTTCAGAAAGGTTTCACGATCCCAGTTATGCTCGGTTGCCACCTGGGGCAGCAGAACACCGCGGTAATAACCTTTTTCAAGATAAATGCCGTGGGTGCCGATTTCTATAGATTCGATAGAGTCGATTTTTTCTAATGGCGAAAGAACCGAAATGTCAATTGAGATGTTATTGATTTCGTCTTCTTGCAGTGGGTAAAAACGGGGGTCTTTACAGGCTGAAGCGGCCGCCATCTCGGCTACCTCTTTAAATAGTGGAAGGTCAGACTGAAAATTGCCGATACAGCCTCTTAGTTCATCATCCTGTTTGATTGTTACAAAACATCCGCTGCGTGTGTTCAGTGCTTTCTCTTCTCTCGGCTCTGGGGTAGTGTCTTCTTCACGAACGACAGCAACTATGGCCTTGTGTGCGATATCAAGCAGGATCTTTTTTTCTTTGCTTTTAAGCATCTGTCACGGCCTCCAGGATGAGAGTCTGTCCAGTAATTTCATGATGATATAAATTGACCACATGCTATGCGTTATGTCGAAATTTTGCAAGTGGACATTGCTGTGTTTATACAAAAATCAGTATAGAACAAATTTTCTCAATCAGGACTTGTGGGAAGTGGCAGAAGGCTTTAGAATTACACACTTAAATTTCATGGGAAATCGATGCGAAAATTTTTTAATAAATATTTAAATATTTTCTTTATTTTATTGTTCCTCTCTTTGTTCATGCAGAGTTGTGCTGTAGTTCGCCCGGTTGTAGATGTCTCTACTATTTCATCTGCTGACGAATTGGCTTATGGGGAGCGGGTGAACCCATTTGTTTTGCAACGTCTTGGTGCCGCCAGTCTGGACGAATCCGCTCAAATGTATCTGCAACGCATCGGTGCCAGGCTTAATGTCGGTAATTATAACTATAAATTCACTCTGGTAAATGACCCATTGCCAGCGGCTTTTGCTTTACCTGCCGGTGAAATTGTTCTGACAAATGGTCTATTTTATCATCTGGAGACGGAAGCAGAGTTGACGGCTGTACTGGCACATCTTCTCGGTCACGATATGGCCAGGCATGGTCTGCAGCAAGCCTTGACTGCGAGTGATGCTGTTTTCTCCATTCCGGACAGTTATGAAGCCGCTGTTGTCTCATCTGATTTACTGGCTGAAACATTCAGTGTTGATCAGGAAATACTTGCCGATCAATATGCTGAAAGGATATTGGCTGAATCTGGTTTAGAGTTGATGTCTATTACCAGGCTGATCTCGATCATCTATGCACGGATTGAAAATCTTGATGACCTTCAAGTCGGGGCGATGATTCAGCGGCATCCACTTT
>CBDUUF010000212.1:0-3930 GCA_965370375.1 uncultured Desulfuromonadaceae bacterium | reverse complement strand
TAAATTTGAACACTTATAAGACCTGACTCACAAGTTTGCCACCAGCGATGTCATTTACAAACCTTACCGATCCAAACAACAAAACCTTCTAACAGTAAACCGGTACAAATATAATTGATTATGGTTATTGTCAGCTTGTTGTTGAGTAACTTCTTTCTCCCGCAGTTGCGGTATCTTTCAATCGGCTGACAGTGTGCTCTATGAATATGTAAATAATAGACAACCAATTAGCCGATGGAAATGAAAGATAGCGCAGTACCAGAGAAGTTGGTGAGTGAGAGCCCACGATTTCGCAAACTGTATGAAGAACACGCACTTTTTGAAACGGAATTACAGCAACTTGATGGTCGGTCCCATCTGACTGCAGATGATGAGTTACAACGGAAAAAAATACAAAAACTCAAACTTGTAGGTAAAGATGAAATGGAAAAAATCCTGGCCGATGCCCGTTAAGGGGAGTTGCTCTTCCAGATAGTAGAATTTCAGATCGATTAATACTTGAGAGGCAGGGGTTTCGTAGAAGCCCCTGTCGTTTCTTTATTTTGGCTCCATATTTTTGGAGTGATTGTTTAACAGGAAATATTATGTCCCGTTTACGCTCAGATACTACAACCGTTGGTCAGAAAATGGCAGGTGCTCGTGCCCTCTGGCGTGCCACCGGGGTGAAAAATGGTGATTTCGGCAAGCCGGTAATTGCCGTGGTTAATTCTTTTACCCAGTTTGTCCCGGGGCATGTACATCTGCATTCAATTGGCCAAATGGTGGTCGCTGAGATTGAACGTAATGGCGGGATCGCCAAAGAATTCAACACTATGGCGATTTGCGACGGGATCGCCATGGGACATAACGGCATGCTTTACAGTCTGCCGTCACGTGAACTTATTGCCGACACGGTAGAGTACATGTCGAACGCGCATTGTGTTGATGCCATGGTATGCATTTCCAATTGTGACAAGATCACGCCCGGTATGCTGATGGCATCGATGCGCCTGAATATTCCGAGCGTGTTTGTCAGCGGTGGTCCGATGGAAGCCGGCAAGGCACAAATTGACGGCAAAGAGGTGCACCTCGATCTGGTCGATGCCATGGTTGCTGCTGCAACTCCCGGTATTCCCAAGGAAGAAATCGACGAGCATGAGCGCTCTGCCTGCCCGACCTGTGGTTCATGCTCAGGAATGTTTACCGCTAACTCCATGAATTGTCTGACCGAGGCGCTCGGCATGAGCCTGCCGGGTAATGGCAGCCTGTTGGCGACACACGTCCGGCGCAAGGATCTGTTTCTGGAAGCCGGCAGGTTAATTGTCTCTCTGGCTAAACGCTACTATCAGGATGAGGACGAGTCAGTCCTGCCGCGGTCGATTGCGACTATGGACGCGTTCGAAAACGCCATGCGTCTCGATATCGCCATGGGTGGTTCGACCAACACGGTATTGCATCTGCTGGCCGCTGCCAACGAAGCCGGTGTCGATTTTACGATGCAGGATATCAACCGACTGTCGCTTCAGACGCCAAATCTTTGCAAAGTGGCACCGTCGGTACAGCACTATCATATGGAGGATGTCCATCGGGCCGGCGGAGTTTTTGGCATTCTGGCCGAACTGAACCGTGGCGATATGCTGAAGCTGGAGGTGCCGACGGTACACTCGTCAAGCATGGGTGAGTCAATACAGAAGTGGGATGTCACCAATGGTGATGCCGCGGTGCAAGAGCTTTTTTCTGCTGCCCCGGGAAATGTCCCGACCCAGGAACCGTTTAGTCAGAGTTGCACCTGGGAACCTGACCTTGATCGTGCGGCAGGCTGTATCCGGGATATCGAGCATGCCTATAGTGCCGAGGGTGGTCTCGCCGTGTTGTACGGCAACCTGGCGCCTGATGGCTGTATCGTCAAGACTGCCGGGGTTGATGAATCGGTCTGGACCTTTTCCGGCCCGGCACGAATTTTTGAAAGTCAGGATGCGGCTATTGATGGTATCCTCGATGATCAAGTTCAGGCCGGAGATGTGGTGATTATTCGCTATGAAGGGCCGAAGGGTGGCCCCGGTATGCAAGAGATGCTTTACCCGACCAGCTATCTGAAATCGAAGGGGCTGGGAAAATCGTGTGCCCTTATTACTGACGGACGCTTTTCCGGCGGCACTTCCGGCTTGTCAATCGGTCACGTTTCACCGGAAGCGGCAGAGAAGGGCGCAATCGGCCTGGCGGTTGATGGCGACCAGGTTATTATTGATATTCCGAATCGAACCATTCGACTGGACGTCGAGCAGGCTGAACTGCAACGACGTCGTGCAGCGATGGAGGCTGTCGGGGTGGATGCCTGGAAGCCGGCGAATCGCCGGCGGGAAGTGAGTGCGGCGCTTAGAGCATACGCACTGCTGACGACCAGCGCCGCCCAAGGTGCTGTACGCAGGGTTGATGAATAGATATCATTATACTTGTATTATCCGTAACTTTATAGGGGAGCACTTCGTATGAAAATGACTGGATCCCAGATTCTTCTGGCCTGTTTGGAGCAGGAAGGTGTTGAGACCATATTCGGCTATCCTGGCGGAACGGTTATCAATATTTATGACGATTTAATGAAGACGGACAAGATCCGCCACATTCTGCCCCGGCACGAGCAGGCCGGTGTGCATGCCGCCGATGGCTACGCCCGGGCGACCGGCAAAGTCGGTGTCGCTATTGCGACCAGCGGCCCCGGTGCTACCAATACTGTCACCGGTATCGCTACGGCCTATATGGACTCGATCCCGCTGGTGGTTATTTGCGGCCAGGTGCCGACACCGTTGATCGGCAATGATGCCTTTCAGGAAGCCGATATGGTCGGCATCACCCGACCGATCACCAAGCATAACTACCTGGTCAGAGACGTCAGAGATCTGGCCTTGACCATAAAAAAAGCATTTTATATTGCCCGGACCGGACGCCCCGGCCCGGTATTGATCGATCTGCCCAAGGACGTGCAGGTTGCCACTACAACCTTTGAATATCCGGATAAGGTTGAACTGCGTGGCTATAAGCCGAACTACAGTGGTAACGCCCGGCAGGTGGCCAAAGCGGTCAAGATGATTCTGGCGGCAAAAAAGCCGGTCATTTACGTTGGTGGTGGCGCCACACTGTCCAATTCTGACAAAGAACTCCTCAAGTTTGCTGAAACCATTCAGGCACCGTTGACCACCACCCTGATGGGGATGTCTTCATTCCCGAAGCGGCATCCGTTGTCGCTCGGCATGCTCGGTATGCACGGCACCTATTACGCCAATATGGCGGTGACCAATTCCGACCTGCTGATCGCTATTGGTGCCCGGTTTGATGATCGCGTCACCGGTAAAATAGCTACTTTTGCCCCGGATGCGAAAGTTATTCATGTCGATATCGATCCGACCTCGATCAAGAAAAATGTGCGGGTCGACCTGCCGATAGTCGGCGATCTCAAAGATGTACTGAAAAAGATTCTCAAGGGGTTTGCTGAGGTGCCGGCAGAGGTTAAATCAGCAGTCAAGGGTTCGGCTACCTGGCGTAAAGAGGTTGATGGCTGGAAAGAGTCACATCCGATGAGCTACAAAATGTCCAAAACTGTAATTAAACCACAGTATGTGATTGAGAAGTTGCGCGAGCTGTCAGACGATGATGCAATCGTGACGACCGAAGTCGGTCAACATCAGATGTGGACGGCCCAATTCTTTGATTTCAGTCAGCCGCGTACCTTCCTGACCTCCGGTGGACTCGGCACGATGGGTTACGGTCTGCCGGCAGCTCTTGGCGCCCAGGCAGCTTTTCCTGAGCGTCAGGTTATTGATGTTTCCGGTGACGGTTCATTTCAGATGAATTCCCAGGAGTTAGCGACTCTGGTACAGAATCGTTTGCCGGTCAAGATCGTTATCTTGAACAATAACTTTCTCGGTATGGTGCGGCAGTGGCAGGAACTGTTCT
>CBDUUF010000211.1:0-3967 GCA_965370375.1 uncultured Desulfuromonadaceae bacterium | reverse complement strand
CTCGTCCAGGGCATGTTTTTCCTTTACGGGCCAAAAAAGGTGGCGTTCTGGTTCGTGCCGGGCAAACCGAAGGCTCTGTCGACTTGTCGCGACTGGCCGGTCTGCAGCCGTCAGGTGTCATTTGTGAAATCATGAATGATGATGGCACCATGGCTAGAATGCCTCAACTCAGGGTGTTCGCTGAGCAACACGATTTGCGCATCGTCACTATTGCTGACCTGGTTGCCTATCGCATGCGTAAAGAGACGCTGGTCAGGCGCGCAGCCGAAACTGTTCTACCAACCCCGTTTGGCAGCAATTTTCAGGCTATTGCCTATGAAAATGATGTTGACGGAGCCAATCATCTGGCTTTGGTCAAAGGTGAAATAGATCCGGAGAAGCCGGTGCTGGTTCGTGTGCACTCTGAATGTTTGACCGGTGACGTCTTTGGCTCGCAACGCTGCGATTGCGGCGATCAGCTACACGCGGCGATGCAAATAATTGATCAGGAAGGTGTAGGTGTCCTTTTATATATGCGCCAGGAAGGGCGCGGTATTGGCTTGATCAATAAGTTGCGGGCTTATGCACTACAGGATGAAGGACATGATACCGTGGAAGCGAATGAAGCTCTCGGCTTTCAGGCAGATCTGCGAGATTATGGAATAGGTGCGCAGATTCTAACCGACTTGGGCATTAGAAATATTCGCCTGATGACCAATAATCCTAAAAAAATCATTGGTCTTGAAGGGTATGGCTTGAAGATTGTTGAACGCATTCCGCTTGAAGTCGAGGCGACTGATTCAAATCTCGGCTATCTGAAAACAAAACGCGAGAAGATGGGACATCTGCTCGAAAATCTTTGATTAATTGCGCTGACAGGAG
Organism: uncultured Desulfuromonadaceae bacterium; assembly: GCA_965370375.1. Taxonomy (GTDB): domain Bacteria; phylum Desulfobacterota; class Desulfuromonadia; order Desulfuromonadales; family UBA2294; genus Kmv16. Next base: position 3,106 of record CBDUUF010000211.1, on the reverse strand, counting down.
AATTGTTATGGCAAATGTTATTGAAGGAAAACTCGATGCGTCCGGCCTGAAAGTCGGGATTGCTATCAGTCGGTTTAACAGCTTTATCTCTGAACGACTGCTTGAGGGCTCAATAGACGCTTTGCTTCGTCACGGCGCTGACGAGGACCAGCTTGATGTTGTGCGGGTTCCCGGTGCGTTTGAATTGCCGATGGCGACCAAAAAAATGGTTGAGTCGGGTAAATATGATGCCGTGATCTGTCTCGGCGCTGTAATTCGCGGGGCAACACCGCACTTTGACTATGTCAGTGCCGAGGTTACCAAGGGGATCGCTTCAGTCAGTCTGGATGCCGGGGTGCCGGTTGCCTTTGGTGTGTTGACTACCGACAATATAGAGCAGGCGGTTGAACGTGCCGGCGCCAAATCAGGGAACAAAGGATTTGAAGCTGCTGTCACGGTCATCGAAATGGTCAACCTCTTCAGGTCGATGGAGGCCTGATGGAGCTGGGAGTCAGAAGACAAGGCCGGGAGTTTGCGCTGAAGGTGTTGTATAGCCTTTACGACCATGACACTGAAATTGATGTGATTCTTGATGATTTCTGGAGAAACTTCCGATTTCGTAATGATGTACTCGGTGAGCCGGACGAGGATGATGGGGCAAAGGTGCATGTCCATGTAAAAACCTTTGCTGATACTCTGGTCCGGGGTGTTGTTGCCAAACTGCGCGAGCTTGATGCGGTCATAGAGAAATACTCAAAAAACTGGGCGCTCGATAGAATGTCCAGGGTTGATCTCTCTTTGTTGCGCATGTCAACTTATGAACTGATGTATCAGCCAGATGTTCCGGCCAATGTTGTTATGAATGAGGCGATTGAAATCGGCAAGCGCTATGGCACAGTCGATACTCCATCATTTATCAATGGGATTCTCGACAATATCGCGAGTCATGTAAGAAGCGAATAAATGGTAGATAAACATTTGCTTGATATGCCTCCGGATAAAATGGAGGGCGAGGTTGCAGTCGCTCTTTTATTTTTTTCGTATCCTCCCCCGAAGGGTTCTGCGGCATTGATCGATTTGCGCTTTAAAGGGCCTCAGACCAGAAACCTAATTAGCTAGTGTTGTAGTGGTTCACCGCGCGATTTATTGTTGATCCAGAATAACGGTAAGCTTGATTCCGACTGGGCTATGCTGGTTGGTGGGGGGCTGCGCAGAAAACTGACGCAGACAATCTGGACACGATTATTAACAAAAATATTCAAGGCCTGCAGTAAGGCCGGCTTTTCCAGAATCGCGATCTGCCTTGATGCCGATGGCTCTTTACCAGAAAAAGAACTAACTGATCTGGTAGGTGAAGTTTACGCTAAAGGTAAGTATGCCGGAATCGAATATCTTCTGACTCTGGTTCCTGTTTCTTCCGATTAAAGCACTTAAACATCATAGAGGTTGTTATGAAAGAAATTCGTGCAGGCTTACTCGGTTTCGGTACCATCGGAACCGGTGTGGTCAAGATATTTCAACAAAATTGTGATCTTCTTGCAGAACGCCTCGGCGGTAAGCTGACTCTGGCTTGCGTTGCCGATCTCGATGTTACGACTGACAGAGGGGTTTCACTGCCTGACGGGGTCTTGTCAGCTGACGCTCAGCAGGTTGTCGCGAATCCGGATATCGACATTGTCATCGAATTGATCGGCGGCTACGAGCCGGCGCGTACCTTTGTGCTGCAAGCCATCGAAAACGGCAAGCATATCGTTACCGCAAATAAGGCGTTGCTGGCGGTACATGGTGAAGAAATTTTCGCAGCAGCTGAAAAGGCTGGTGTCGAAGTTATGTTTGAAGCCGCGGTCGGTGGTGGGATTCCGATTATTTCATCTATCAAAGAGAACCTGTGCGCCAACAACTTTCGTTCGATCTTCGGTATTCTCAATGGCACTTGTAATTACATACTGACCAGAATGACCAATGAGGCTGCTGAATTCTCGGACGTGCTCACCGATGCCCAGGAAAAAGGCTACGCAGAAGCGGATCCAACCTTTGATGTTGAGGGGGTCGACACCGCGCACAAGCTTGCCCTGTTGATCGGTCTTTGCTTCGGTACCCGCATCGATTTTGAAGCAATTTATACCGAAGGTATCAGCCGTATTTCACCGCTTGATATCGAATATGCTGAACAATTCGGCTATAAGTTGAAGCTGTTGGCAATCAGTAAAATGCAGGATGGGAAAATTGAGGCTCGAGTCCATCCAACCATGGTTCCGCTGCATTATCCACTGGCTGATGTTGATGGTGTCTTTAATGCCGTCCGTCTGGTTGGTGATTTTGTCGGTCCGGTTATGATGTATGGTCACGGCGCCGGTATGGAAGCGACCGCCAGCGCTGTCATGGGCGATGTTATGTCCCTCGCCCGGGGAATGAAAGCAGGTGGTGGTGTGCGTACTCCGCCGATGGCTTACACCAACAAGTCTATCAAGTCGATACCGGTCAAGCCGATGGATGACATCGTTACTCAGTACTATATGCGGGTCGGTGTACTTGATAAACCAGGTGTGTTGGCAAAAATTTCCGGAATTCTCGGTGAGCACAATATCAGCATTACTTCGATGATTCAGCCAGAACGTCAGATCGGCGGCTCTGTGCCGCTGGTATTTATGACTCACGATGCCTGCGAAGCTGATGTCCGCAAGGCGATTGCTTTAATTGATAAACTTGACGTTGTCGCTGATAAAACTCATTTCATCCGGATAGAGAATGCGATGGAGTAGAGCAACAAGCAGTTCACAGGTTGTTTTCAATAAAAGCGCCGCGTTATCGTGGCGCTTTTATTTTTGCGGTATTGCTTATAGAACGCTATTTTATTTTATTGAAATTACTACATCAAAGAGTTACTCTGGGCAATATTTTATTATCCGGATATCTGGGAGATGTAGATAAATAGATTGTTTTTATTCCTGCATAAATTTAGACCATAAAATGACGCTATTTTATATCGGTTGTTTTTTAATAAATGGCAGGTTATCCGAGGAGGACAAATGAAGATCAAATTGAGGGAAAGTTTTGTTATGACAAGCGCTCGAGTCGCGTGTCAGAATCTGCTGATTGTGGCACTGATCAGCGTTTTAGCCATGCC
>CBDUUF010000210.1:0-3969 GCA_965370375.1 uncultured Desulfuromonadaceae bacterium | reverse complement strand
TGACAGCTTTAGAGTTCGTACGGTTGACAGAGATTTTTGGGCTTATTTGACGAACAGCCGCAGCGTGAACAGCGGTGCGTCGGGTTTTCACTCAGTTCGTCAAACATCTGCATTTGGCTCATGTGCTTGAGTACGCACATATGCATCTTGTGATAATCGGGCGCTTGACATTCGTCTTTGCCCTTGTCCCAGTCTTTATCGCTTTTTCTGTGTTTTTTCTTGTCAGCTTTATGCTGATGTTTTTCCTTGTGATGTTTGTCTTTGTGCCCCATACGCGTCTCCTGTGCATGGCAAGTACGACAGTCTCCTGGATTTGCTCCTAAGAATAGCTCTCCTTGGCGAAATTTCAATCATCCAGACTGTTTTTTTTAATCTTAACTTGCATTCAGGGTTTCCGGGGCAGCGTGGTAAAGCTTGGGCGATTATTTTTGATTCATCCCGCGGTGCAGTTCCTGCCGGATTCCTTTGCATGTTGTGCCCGCTTCTATTATTCTTAGGCACATGTTTATAAAGGGGAACAGATGACCAACGACAGTGTTGCCGGGCCGTGGCTGTGTCACGTCTGTGATCTGAAATCGACCGGGCCGAGCAAGACGTGCTCGGTTTGCTATAAAACCACCTGCGCTACGCATCTGCAGCATGTTACGGCCTACAACCCGGACAATGGTCTTTACCAGCTGCAGCCGGTTTGTCTGCAGTGTACGGTTGCGGCGCTGCAATAATCTTTTATACTAATATCTGTAACATTAATAGAATCGCTGACAGAACAGAAATGGAGATGCTTATGCCCGGCAAATGTCGCTATGGTTTCGGTACAGAGGTTGAATCCGGTTTCGATGCTACGGTGGAGAAGATCGAGGAGTTGCTCAATAATCACGGGTTCAGAATCTGGACCCGGCTGCGCGTAGATGAAATCATGTGCAAGGAGATGCAGGAGTCGTTCGGGCAATATGTTATTCTCGGCGCCTGTAACCCGGAGTTTGCCGCCATGATCTTCAAGGCCGACCCGAATATCGGCTTACTTATGCCGTGCAACGTAATTGTCTACGAACTTCCGGCAGGCGGTTGCCGGGTAATGATTAAGGATCCGCTGCGGATTATGGATGTACTGGACGCACCTGAAGCGATTGAAGGCGCGATCAAGATTAAGGAGCAGTTGGAAACAGTTATTGAGGAGCTGGGCCGGCAGTAGCGGTCACCCTTATTTTTCTTTGCAATTAAACTTTCGATCTAAATACATAGTAATAGCCTGATAAACAGACTGATCCGCAAGATAGTATTGGATCAGTCTGTTTCTGTTTTACTCTGGTGCAGCTTTCGTTTGCTCTCATCCTTCTACCGACCGGCGCACCGGTATTGATTGCCGCCTGTCCGGGCGGTACCCTCTCCAATTTCTACTACTATCTGGTCAAAATTAATGCCGCTTTGTCGGTCGTTTTGATCGGACTTTCCAGCCTTCACGTTTTTGTTACTCTGTAATTTAATAACGAAAATTTCGCCAGATTGACAAGCCGTCCTGTCGTTCAGTTTATGCTGAGAATTGTGCTGCTAAATATCAATTGAATTCAAAATTTAACCGTTGTCTATCTCAGATTGCGCTGTAATCATTTGCTGTTATAATTTCCATGACTTCAAATAGTTACTTTATTAATTCAAACAATAAGCAGCCTGGATTGGAGGGTACAATGTTACAGAAAAGAGTAAGTCGGTTTTTCCTGTTACTGATTGTTTTGCTATCGGTATTTATTTTGTCAGCCTGTGCCTCTTTCAGTAATAAATTCACGTCCTCTATGACTGAGGATGTCAGTGCTTTTTCTGATCACACCATCAGCGTCATGAGTGAGGCTGATCTCGGTTTTGGCAAGAGTGATACCATCTACCTGCGGCAGTTTGTTGATATCAAGGCTCCAGAAGAGAAAGCTTTTTATACGGCAGAGCAGCGAGCCTTCAAAATGTTACGCGGTATGGTTCTTTACTCCATGGAGATCACACGAATCGCGGAGACCTATGATTCGGATGAGGAGAAGGTGAACGCCTACGCCGATCTTCTGGCCGGTATCCGTGATGACACCAAAACCAATATGAATTTTACCGAGGAGAGTTTTGCCGAAATGATCCAGGGGATCCGTGATAAATCGACCTTCCGGGAGGCTTTACTTAAGGCACAGACGATTGTAAGTCTGTTTGGTCAGTACCTGAATCAGGTGCTGGACGATTTTGCTGTTCAAACCCACTCCCTGGCTGAGACCCTCGATAGCCGGATTGACGTTCGCTACCAGCTAGTTATTAAATATCAGCGAGCACTTGAGCAGGAGAAGTATGCTGTTTTACAAGCCATGGGTCAGCTTTATACCTACTATAATGGCGATATGGAAGCTTACACCCGGCTGGTCGAGAGTGGTGTGGTGCGTGATCCTGACATTCTTCCACAAGGTGAACCGAGCAGACAGCAGCTGCTGGTTATAAGTGAGCACCTGCAGAAGCGCCTGAAGGCGATGCACCTGATCGGTCTGGAGATTAAACCGGACTGGGATGATTACCGGGCCACCCACCGGGAACTTGATGACAAGGTTGTAGAGATCAAGAGCCGTATTACCAAGGTGCGGGCTATCTCTCTCCTCTGGACAAGGGCTCATCTGAAGATGGCCTCTGGCAAGTCAGAACCGGCCGAGTGGTTTGACGTGCAGGATGTTCAGGGTCTCATCAAGCTGGCGCTGTAAAGTATTGCAGGTCGATTGTTAAGTTGAAAGTTTATTTGATTCGCCAGTGTGAACCTACAAAGACCCCGGCCTGCTCGCCGGGGTCTTTTTGTTTCGTGGTGTGTCGCCTTGGTTAATGTCTAGTATGGCATTTGGCGCAGGGGAAGGTGTCGATGTCCTGATCACAGTAGGTGCAGTACTGGCAGGATTCGTTTTCGAAGTCCGGGGTGATTGGTTTGAAGTAGCTCTGGATAATGACCGGCGTCGCTTTTTGTTGCATCTTTTCGGTCTGCTTTTCCATTGTCGCCTCCTACCGTTACATTGCATTAAGTTTCTTACAGTCTAGCGTACGGGCTGTTTTGTGCAACTGGGCGAAAAACTATGGTGGGAATAGAAAAAATACCATGATTATTCCGGTCGGTTTTTAATCTGTTAGACTGTAGCAAACAACGGAGGATATTATATGACAAGAAAAATAATTGGTGTACTGGCACTTGCTATGTTTCTCCTTGCATCGGTCTACATTGCGACCGCGGCGGATAACCCGCCACGGATTATGGTCGATGAAGTCAAGGCGAAGCTGGACAGCGGTCAGAAGATTATCTTTATTGACACTCGAACCGGTTCGGAATGGAAAAATTCCAGCCAAATGATTCCCGGAGCGATTCGGGTGCGCGGTAATCCGGACTTTGCCGCGGTTATTAAAACGCTGCACAAAGATGATTTTATTGTTACCTATTGTACCTGACCGAACGAAGCCTCGAGTGCCAGTCTGGCGCTCGCATTTCACAAATACGGCTACAGCAAGGTCTATCCCCTCGAAGGTGGGATGTATGCCTGGGAGATGGCTGGGAATAATTTGGCGAAAAAATAAACTGACTGATAAATTACTATTAACAAACCAAAGGCCTCCTGATTTCAGGAGGCCTTTGGTTGTGTGTCTATGTAGCGCTTTGTGCCTGATCTGTACCACAGACCGGGCAGGCCTGCATCCGTAGCGGTTTTTCCAGATGACTTGCCGCCAGCAAGCTCTCATCCTTGAATATTTCCAGCGTCGGTCCATCAGCCGTCACCTGGCCATTATGGATGACAATGGTCCGCTCACAGAGATCGACCACCAGATCGAGATCATGGGTGGCGATGATCTTGGTGTGGCGAAACGAGTTGAGCTTGGCGATTAACCGCCTGCGGCCATGCGGGTCAAGCCCGGTGGTCGGTTCGTCCATGACCAGGATGTCGGGCGACATGGAGAGGACTGTGGCGATGGCCA
>CBDUUF010000209.1:0-3974 GCA_965370375.1 uncultured Desulfuromonadaceae bacterium | reverse complement strand
GATATCGCCAGATGGGCCTGCTTCTCCCCGATGAACTTTGACATCAGCTCGACAAACTCCATAACCGAAGGCGAACGGCTGATCCGCTCGTAGCCGGCAGCAATGATCTGCTCGCCGGGTGCGCTGACAAACTTGTCGCTTTGTTCAATTTCGTCAGCAGTCGGCGATTTTACCAGCGAGAAAAGAACGAAGCCGCCAATATTGGCAAACATGGTCCAGAAGAGAGAGTGCGACCATATATCAAAACCGGACAAACCGAACAGTGCCAACGGTTTAAGCAACCCGATGCCGAACAGGCCCTCATCAAGGATGCTCTGTTGCAACCAACCGGCATTGATAAAAGACGGGAGCAGCAGGGTATAGGACCAGAGGACAAATCCGCATAACAGACCGATAGACGCCCCGTGCCGGGTTGCGCGTCGCCAGTACAAACCGCCAATCAGCGGCGGCGCGAACTGGGCTGCGGCCATGAACGAGATCAGGCCGATGTTGACCAGCGCGGAAGATTCACCAAGGAACTTGTAATAAACATAACCGAGGAAGACAACGACAAAGATCCCGACTCGTTTTAAGTTGACCAGAAGCTTTGAGATCCCGGTTTTAGCCAGATCCAGCTTGAGGATTACCGGCATAACCAGGTGGTTGAGGATCATGGTCGACAGCGCCACCGAGGAGACCATGACCATGCCGGCCGAGGCTGAAAAACCGCCGAGAAAGGCGACCAGCGCCAGCCAGCTGTTGCCGGCATCAAGCGGGATATTGAGTACAAAATAATCTGCGTTGCTGGTGTCTCCCTGGTAGATAATCAGGCCGCCGAGGGCAATCGGGATGACAAACAGGTTGATAACGAACATGTAGGCCGGAAAACGCCACATGGCGCTCTTTACATGATCCTGATTGGCATTTTCAATGACCATGATGTGAAACTGCCGCGGCAGAAACATAAAGGCCATCATCGAGATGAAAATGAGCGTAAACCAGCGGACATAGGTAGTGTGGTCAGGGTCGAGATACAACAGATATTCCCGGTCGGGGAATTTTGTTCTGAACTGCGCGAAGATGTCACTGAAGCCGTCAAAAAGACCATAGGTGACAAAAATACCGACGGCGACAAAGGCAACCAGCTTGACGATCGCCTCCAGCGCAATCGCCGCGACCAATCCTTCATGGCGCTCGGTAGTGTCAAGATGCCGGGCGCCGAACAAGACAGCAAACAAGCTGAGGAGCAGGGCGACGACAAAGGCTGTGTCAATAAACGGAATTTGCGAGAGGATCATGTCAACCCAGTGCTGTTGACTCGGGTCAACCTGGGTCAGACTGTCAAAGGTGTGGGCGACCGCTTTGAGCTGCAACGCGATGTACGGCATGATGCCGATGACGGCAAACATGGTTACCAGTCCGCCGAGGGTCTGGGATTTACCGTAACGGCTGGAAATAAAGTCAGCAATGCTGACGATGTTTTGTTCTTTGCTGACCCGGATAATTTTACGTAACAGAAACAACCAGGTGAATGCGATCAGGGTCGGGCCGAGGTAGATCGGCAGAAAATCAAGGCCGTGGGTTGCGGCTCGTCCGACACTGCCGAAAAAAGTCCATGATGAGAGGTAAACGGCAAGTGACAACGAATAAACATGTGGATTGGAGATGATGCTGCGATTTTGTTTGCGGCAGTAGTCTGCATAATAAGCGACAGCAAACAGCAACCCAACATAAAGAAAGCTTATTAACGCAACGACGGTAACTGACATTTACTCTGACTCTCCGTCGGTCGCATCGTCAGATTGACCGGCTACATCGGGGGGCACCAGATAGCGAGAGAAAAGGTAAATAACAAAGATTGAAATCGGCCAGCCGATAAACAGATAGACCACCATCAACGGGAAGCCGAAGCCAACCTCATGCGGTTTGTTGAAAATATGGATAAAGGGGTAGTTCAGCATGATGACGCCGAGGAGACAGAATGCACCCCAGCCTTCCTTGATACGCACCAGCGTCGATTTTTCGTCAATACGCTTCAAATTGGTTGACTCCTCATCACGTCTAGACCCGTTAAGTATACCAAGTTATTACTGAAAGTATAATAAATAGAGTCTTACCTGTCGCTATTATGTGTGAATCGCGTATATGGAGAATGGATTGACGTTAACCGACCTGTATGCTAGCTTGATATCGTTGTTAATTGTTTGTTTTGTCTGGTTTTTTTCATTTTTACACACCGGAGAAATTCTTTAATGCGGCTGATGTTATGTGACTATAAAATAATCGTTTCAGGTCTTGTTTTTGGTCTGTTACTGATCGGCATTACCTCTTGTGCGCCAGCAGCACGTTCTGATGTGCCTGCCGAATATGCTGTAGCGGCTAGCGAGCTTGATCCTGAATCAGCTGCAATGGAAGCTTTTGCCCGGGCGCATCTACTGAGTATCGATGGTGACTTCGCCGGGAGCCTCGAAGCGATTGAGCAGGCGATTGAAATTGACCAGGACTCCGCTTTTCTGTACATGTCCAAAGCTGAGATTCATCTGCATCTGGGGCAGTTGCAGTTGGCCAAAAGGGCTCTGGAGGATACCTTGGTCCGCGACCCGGAGTTGCTTGATGCGTACCTGACACTCTCCGAGATCCAGACCGCCAGCGGTGAACACGCTGCGGCAATTGACTCTTTAATTGCCGCGCAACGATTGCAACCAGACGATCAGAAAATTTCCTTGCATCTGGCGTTGGCTTACGCCCGTAATCAGGACTCAGCCAAGGCCGTTGCAATTCTTGAACGGTTGATCAAGGAAGCGCCTGAATATGTCGATGCGTACCTGGCTCTGGCACGGATTCACCTGCTTTCCAATCTCCCTCTATTATCGGTCGATGCCTATCGTGCGCTGTTGCAAATAGCTCCGGAGAACGAACAGGCAACTATCGAGCTTGGTTCCCTGTATCTGCAGATTACGCAACCCGAACAAGCCGTTGCGCTATACTCCAGTTATATCGATCTGGTTCCGGACAGCAATCGTGTCCGCTATCAACTGGTTCGTTTACATCTGGACAGTGACCAACTCGATCAGGCCCTTGAACAATTACACCTGATCGTCGAAAACAGCCCCGATGATCTTGATGCCCTGCACAAAATCGGCTTGATCCGACTCCAGCAGCAGCAACCCGACCTTGCAGAGTTGGCGTTTCGCGAGATTGTGGCGCGCAAGCCAGATGGGGCCGGTTATTATGCCCTGGGAATTTCGCTGGAAGATGGCGAGAAGTGGGCTGAGGCTTTATCCGTCTTCGAACAGATCGACGCTGAATCAGAGCATTTCCCGGACGCCGTTATTCATCGCGCATATCTGCTGCCGAAGTTCGAGCGCAGGCAGGAGGCCATAAATCTGCTGGAAGCTCAGCTTTCAACACTTGAGCCGATGCCTGAATTGTATGAGTATCTCGCCTCGCTTTACGGCAAAGAGAAGGATTGGTCAAAAGCGAAGCAGACTCTAGATGCCGCCCTTGAACTGTTCCCCGATAACTCCACTTTGTTGTTGCGTCAAGCATTACTGCTTGATCTGGCCGGCGAGCCTGACGCTGCACTTGAATCAGCCAAGAAAATTATCGAGTTCGAGCCTGAACATGCCGAGGCCATCAATTTTATCGCTTATTCCTACGCTGTACAAAACATCCGGCTGGATGAAGCTGAAACATTAGTTCTCAAAGCGATAGCGTTAGCGGATGCACCGCACATCCGCGACACCTACGGTTGGGTTCTGTTTCGGATGAACAAATTTGCAGCAGCGCTGATTGAGCTGGAAATCGCCGCTGAAGGCCTTCCTGAAGATCCGACGATACAGGAACATCTCGGGGATGTTTTTATTGCTCTCGACCGACCAGATGAGGCGCTTGCGGCTTATAGGAAAGCTTTAGCCAGCGGGGAGGTTCTTGATCCGGATGAGCTGCAGCGGAAGATTGATGCTTTGCTGGGCGAACAATAGCTGTATAGAGGC
>CBDUUF010000208.1:0-3980 GCA_965370375.1 uncultured Desulfuromonadaceae bacterium | reverse complement strand
GGGTGGATCGCACGAAGTTCAAACCGCTGGAACAAACAGAGGTATCCTTGCTCCAGGATATGGTGAAGACGTTTCAGCCGCATGCGGTGGCGGCACATTTTCCGAATGCTCTACTGCCGACGGCGCTGCTGTTTACCGTTATCGCTCTGTTGTTCGTTCCGTTACATTTGAGCGCTGCGGCATGGTATCTCTTGCTGATTTTGTTGCTGGCGGTTCCGGCGGCTCTGGTTACCGGTATCTATGAGTGGCAGACCCGTTTTGTCGGAAAACCGGCGACAATCTTCAAACGCAAGATTCAGTTGGCAGTATTGCTGATGATCTTGTTGCTTGTCACTGTTGGTCTGCGATTTGTTCTCGGCGATCCTTTGGCAGACGATGGTATCTGGAAGTGGTCTTTTCTGGGTCTGCTTTGCGCGATGCTCGGTTGTGTCGGTTTGCTCGGACACTACGGTGGCAAGTTGGTTTTCAGTCTGATGAATCGGCAGTAATAGTCGCGGACTTTTACAGGTTGCAGCCGCAGCACAATTCTGGGAAACTGATTCCGTTGTTGTTTTAATTATCCAAGGAGAGTCGGAGCCATGGCCAAAATTGTAGTGTTGTTTAAAAATAAGAGACTTAAAGAGGTGGCGATCGGACCGCAGGGGATAAAGATCGGTCGTGGCGAGGAGAATGATATCCAGATCGATAATGTAGCGGTTTCACGTTGTCACGCCGAGATCTATCGTCAGGGCTATCCGTTCTATATAGAGGACATGAAGAGCACCAACGGTACTTATGTTAACGGTTCGTTTGTCAACTGGAAGGGTGCGCTGAATCACAACGACAAAATCACCATCGGTAAACACACCTTGGTGTTTATTGAAGAACCGAAAGATACTCTTGATAAGAAGCCAAAGCGTGACGCTGGTGAGACACTCTGCCTGACTCCAGAGGATCTGGCGCGTTTGCGGGAGAACAGTTGATGGCGTCGCAAAAAGTCCACCGACTGCGTTGCAGCGATTTTTCAGGACCTTGACCTAGTAATAGTAGTCCTTCACCCCTGAAAAACCGTTCCACCTTGTGGTGCGAAATTTTTGCTTAGCCAGCTCAGGGGAATTTGCGAGTCCATCACAGTTGACCTGTCAGCTTTTGATGGTTTGGGTGCTTGCGGTAATGTTGCTCTCGTAAGTGATTGATTTGCAAGGATTCAATTTTACTAATGAGAAACATTTTTATTGTTTAAGATCAGCTGGTCAGTCTATAGTTACTTTACATTCCTCCGATAAGAGCAAACCGGAAGCAATTCCGGGACGCAAAACCACGGGTCCGCCAAAGTTCTTACGGCAGCGGATAGCCGGGTTACCGAAGAGAGAGGTGTCAGCGCATAGAGCGTTCTGAGTTGACCTTTCTTCATTCATCGAGGAGAGGTCCTTTTTTATTTGGAGCCTGTCTATGCTGAACGTACTGATTGTTGACGATGAAGAGTGTATCCGTACTTCCCTGTCGATCCACCTCACACAAATGGGGCATAAGGTCGAGACCGCTGAACATCCGCTCGAATGTATTTGTGTGCAGAGCGGTTCTTGCCAACCGGACGGTCCGTTTGCCGATGTAATAATAGTTGATCAATGTATGCCACCTATGACCGGTCTGGAGTTCATTGCCAGTCGGGTGGAGCGTGGCTGCAATGGAGAAACACAGCATCTGGCGATTATGTCGGCCAACCTTGATAATGATGAAATTGTTCAGGCAACTGAACTTGGTTGCAGGGTTTTTATCAAACCGTTCAGTCTGGATGAGATTGATAAGTGGCTGGCAGAGATTCATCAGAAACGTCTTGGCGCTTAAGTCGAACATTCATCAAGTTTTATAAATGCATAGTTGAAGGAGGCCGAGAAGTTGCGGCCTCTTTTTTTATTTACAACTATAAACCCCTTATCAAATCAGGTTTGAACCTCTATAATGACCGGCACTTTCAAAGAGGTTTTCCCTGAACTATGACAACCACTTCCACAAATGTTGAAGACGCATCATGGCGTCAAGTCGTGCGCGACGGTATGGTCGGTGCCTGGCCGATCTGCCTCGGTTACTTCCCGATCGGCATGGCGCTCGGGGTGCTGGCCCGTCAGGCTGGGTTGAGCGCGTTTGATATCGGTTTGATGTCGCTCCTGGTCTTCGCCGGCAGTGCCCAGTTTATCGGTGTTGCCATGATCGGTGAGGGGGCCTCGATGCTATCGATTATCCTGACGACCTTCGTGGTTAATTTTCGCCACGTATTGATGAGTTCGTCGCTAGCACCACACATGTATGGTGTTCGTCGCTCGTTCCTGGCGTTGTTTGCTTATGGCGTGACCGATGAGAGCTACGCAATCAACATGACCCGGTTCCGTCAGGGCGGCTGGGATCGCTGGCGGGCGCTGGTGTTGCATCACACGGCCAATACGACCTGGTTTGTCGCCAGCGTCACCGGTGCTCTGGCCGGCAGCCTGATCCCGCAGGGAGCCTTTGGTATCGACTTCGCCTTGCCGGCAATGTTCCTGGCGCTATTGGTCTATCAGATTCAGAGTCGTATTCACATCATCACCGGGTTGATTGCCGTTATAGTCAGTGTTGTCTGCTATCTGACGATACCGGGCGATGGTTACGCGGTTATTGCGGCCGTGACGGCAGCGACCTGTGGCTATCTGCTACAGCGTCGGCGGTATCGGGTGAGGTCAGCATGACCTATCCGGACTATCTATATCTATTACTCGGTATGGGGCTGGTCACCTACCTCCCGCGTATGCTGCCGTTGGTTGCACTGGCCAACCGTAAGCTGCCGCAGGGGGTGATCGACTGGCTCGACCTGATTCCGGTCGCCATCCTCTCGGCCCTTGTTGCGCCGGGACTGTTCGCCGACAGCGCCAGTCGCAGCTTTGCCTTCGGTCGTCTGGAGTTACTGGTGGCGATTCCGACGCTGGTTTTTGCGGCAAGGACTAAATCTTTAGGTGGCACGGTAGTGGTCGGGATGTTGTTATATTGGCTTGGCGGGATGCTGCTCAGTTAGGCTTTGCATTATTTTATATCCATAAAGAAAGCGCTGTAATGGTTGAGCCATCACAGCGCTTTCTTCTGTTGTACATCAAATGGACTTTTTATGAATGATTTAAGAAAACCATTATTTGTTACTCAAGCGATCCATGGCCATTTTTAGGCTGACTCGTAGTCGTTCGAGCACATCGGCAAGTTTACCAATTTCATCATTACTTGAGATCGTGATTTTTTTATTGACCTTGCCGTCGGCCAGTTCGGCGGCGATACCGGTTAATTCACCAAGCGGTTTAAGTGTCTGATTAACGACGATGAAAACAGATAAGATCGAGATAGCCAGCAGGGACGCCATAATAGTTATCAGCGTTTTCTTCAGGCTGGCTTGAGCAAGCCTGGTCTTCTCGAGCGAGAAGCCGATACGAAAGCCTCCCCAGTGTTTGCCTTTAACAAAAATCGGTGTCGAGATATCCCACATCACTTCGCCGGTGTCCCGATGATAAACTTGCTGGAAGGCTTCCTGCGTATTGCGGGCAGCATTCAGGCCTATCGGATCATTGAAAATTCGTTTGGTCCGGTTGCCGACCAGGTCCGTGGCCTGATCACCGGTCGGTGGCTGATTGTAGCGGGTGTTGTGTGTTGGCAGGTAGCCATTGTTGTCGACCGCGACAGCGTAGACGACACTCTCATCTTTGAGGAATTCATCTTCCATTGCCAAAATAGCTTTGTCGAGATAGGTATCGTACTCAGTATGAAATTTAGGTGGATCGAATCCCGGAATCTCAATGTAGTTTACGTCAAACGCCTGTTTGACGCTGAAGACGCCGTTGTCGATCGCTTCTTCTATCACCTTGCCGATCAGTTTTGCGCCTACTAGCGATTCGATTTTCCCCCGGGCCAGCAATTGTGATTCGAGGCTGTGGCTCTGTTGGCCGATGATGCGGCGGGCCAGATTGAAGATTCGCCTGGGCTTG
>CBDUUF010000207.1:0-4001 GCA_965370375.1 uncultured Desulfuromonadaceae bacterium | reverse complement strand
TGAATTGAGTCGGCGATCACGCCGAGCGACGAACTGCCAGCTTTAATGTGTACCGATTCAATACTGGCGTTCAGGGCAATTACTTTCATTTCGGCGCTGAAATTCTCTATCTCATCAACCAATTGCACCATGTTTCCGGCAGCACTGACAACCGAGGTAACGGCCCGGGCGGAGAGTGCGGCGGTGGTCATGTTTTCATTTAAAACAGAGGCCACAGATTCGATCGCCGGCACTATTGCATCAAAAAAGGTAACACCATCACGCTCAGTATCACCACCCAGAGTACATGTGTCGTTCGCCAGAGCGGTGACACTACCTGAAAGGGCATGTAAACTCTCAATAATGCGCCAGACCGCCGCCGTTAACTCCTTACTCGAGTTCTGTAGTTGATCTGACTGCAGCCGGCAACCATCGGCAATCTCATTTTCGAGAATTACGATTTTTGCATGATCAGCTTGCTCAAAGCTCGCCGAAATAGCATCTTTAAACGTATCAATTGTTTCAGTCACATGCTCAATCTGCTGGCGCGTAATATCGTGGAATTGAATAGAGGAGACGATCTCACTAATGCTGTGCGACACAGATTTTGACGATTGGGTCAAAGACTCACTTTGCATAAGAGCTTTGCTCTTGTTTTCGACAAGTTGTGCCAATACATTTCTGGCCTGTGTAACGACTTCCATGGCATGGCTAGATTGGCCGTTGTTCAATGCAGATTCGTTGCGCAACGCATCTTTGCTCAGAGAGTGCAGGATCGAAACCTGATCATTGATCTCGCTCATATTGCCCGCGATCAAACTCCCTAACCGCCTGATACTGTCGGAGAGATGGGCCAAGTTATTGCGACTGTCGACAAAACCGGAACACTCTACCCTGGTCGTGACCCCAACCACCTGCAAGGTTTTGGTAATCCGCTGAAAAGCTTGCAACGGCTGTTGTAAACTTTCAAGGGTGGCACAGATTGAGGTAAGTGCCCGTTCATTGCGTTGTGATGCGGTCTTAATATCCTGTAAAAAAATACTCATCCGTTCAACCAGTAATTGTAGATTTGTGACTCCGCCAGAAGCATCATCACCCACCATCTGATCTCGGATTACGGTTGCAAGCTCAGATACGCTAGCCGCCCGGGTATGAAAATCATGGAGAAAAGACCCGAAACCGAGAAACCGCTCTTCGGTCAAAGCATGCAGCTCTACCAACTGGCGACCAGGCAAGCTGAGATAGTCGTACCAATCATCACGATTCCATTGCGGGCGATTACTCTGCTCGCCAGGCGCGCGACTATGTACGTCAAACTCATCAACTGTAATTTGTTGCCGTGTCAGCAAATTAACCTCATTCATCAGTATATAAACTCAACGCAACACCTGCACAACCAGGTCAGAAAACTGCTCCGGGGTAAACGGCTTTGAAATGAACAATGATATCCCATTCTGGCGCGCCTCATCTTTATGTTCCTGGCTATCATCTTGTGAGATCATGATGATCGGCATATCTGCCATCCCTTTGCTCTCACGGACAATACGGCTTAGCTCAAATCCGTTCATATTCGGCATATTCAGATCCGTCACCATAAGGTCGACCGTTTGACTATAAAGAATCCTGACCGCTTCGGTCCCGTCAGCCGCTTCCAGTATTGTATAATCAATCCCGTGGAGAGCAAAACGGACCATTCTCCGGGCGATAAGAGAATCATCAACTATTAAGAGTGTCTTGCGCTCAGATTTTATTGTTTCTTTGTCCATAATTACTTAAAAGACATATCCAATAAACATGCCAGAATAATCTGGTCGATATTCGATAGCTTCACAGTAGTACAGACAGTTTAACAAATAGATAAAACAACTGATTTTCAGTATGTTAGGACACAATAGTCATACTATCTAAAGAGTGTGGTTAATGGCGTTGAACTATGGGTGGCACAAATACAGGTGTGCCATGACACACTCAATCTTCGACTTTTTCTTCCAGCAGCTCAAATTCTTCCATCTTTCTATAAATGGTGCGCCGACTGATTCCGAGCAATGTAGCCGCCTTGCTCTTGTTGCCATTGGATGATTTTAGAGCATCAAGTATATCCTGGGCCGTGCAATCGCCACATTTCTCCCTGGCGTCATTTACATCCGATAATTGTTTCAATTCATCAGGTAAATGCTCAACAGCCAGGATCGACTCCCGGCACAAAACAAATGCGTGTTCTATCACGTGCTCCAGTTCACGAACATTACCCGGCCAATCATGACACATCAGCACATCCTGCATTGACCGTGAAGTTCCGACCACCTGCCGCTGGAAGCGATCATTGAATTTGTCAATAAAATGCTCAACCAGAATCGGCACATCCTCACGTCGGTCACGCAGCGGCGGCACTTTTATCTCTACAACTTTGAGTCGATAATACAGATCCTCGCGAAACTCTCCGGATTCAACTTTTTCAAGCAAATTCTTGTTGGTTGCAGTAATAACCCGGATGTCTACAGGGATAGGTGCTGCACCACCAACTTTTTCTATTTCTCGCTCTTGCAATACCCGCAATAAGCGAACCTGCAACGCCGGCGAAATATCGGCAATTTCATCAAGCAGAATAGTCCCCCCATCAGCTCTTTGAAATCGTCCGGCTTTATCCTGCATGGCACCGGTGAAAGACCCTTTTACGTGACCAAATAATTCACTTTCGAGCAGTGTTTCCGGCAGCGCTGCGCAATTGACTCTTACCAGCGGTTTGCCTCTACGTACGCTGCGATAGTGCAAAGACTCGGCAACCAGCTCCTTACCGGTTCCGCTTTCACCGGTGATCAAAACCGTCGTATCGACATCCGCAAGTGATTCAATCATACCGTAAACCGACTGCATCGCTTCACTGACGCCAATCAAACGGTCAAACTTTCCACGTTCACTCAAATCTCGCTCAAGATAATCAAGGCGAGTTTCATCACGCAGGGAGATAACCGCTCCGACCGATCGACCGGACTCCTCGATCAGAGCTGCGGTCGTCAAACTTATCACCTGTGGTCGATTCTTTTGAAGGGTCATTTCAACCCGAAAGATATCGGTAGCCTTGTCAGTTTTGAAACTGTTCTGCACCAGATCGAGAAAAGCCGGATTGTCAGGAAAAAGTTGTTTCAGTTGTGTTCCAGTCACCTCCTCTTCATAACCGAACATAACCCTGGCGGCATCATTCATGTCAGTAACAGTCAACTGTTTATCAACCGTGATGATGCCTTCCTTGACGCTCTGGAAAATTGCCTTGAGACGAATACGGTAGGCTTCTTTCTGAGCTAACAACTGCTTATGAATTAAAGCCTTACCTGTAATCCGGAGTAAAGTTTCATGTCGAACCGGCTTCGGGATATAATCGTAGGCACCCAATCGAACAGCGTCGGTCGCCGTATCTAGAGAGGGAGAACCCGTAATCATTACTACCGGACAAACAGGGTTCTTCTCTTTACATATGCGCAGAGCATCAATACCGTTGTCACCCCCGAGCAAAATATCGAGAAAAATCAAATCGAATTCTTTATCTTTAATTTCTTCGCAACACTGAGCCAAAGAACTGGCGGTTGTGATTGAGTAGCCCTCATCTTTAAGGAATGATGAAAACGTAAAGCGAATGCTTTCTTCATCATCTACTACCAGAATTTGTGAACTCATGTTTATTCCTTTCGGACGATCGGTAATTCGATAAAAACTTCAGTCGACTCTCCCTCAATACTCTCAATCCAAATACGACCACCATGATTTTTGACGATTTCGAAGCTGATACTGAGTCCGAGACCGGTTCCGACCCCGGCCGGTTTCGAGGTCACAAACGGATGCATGACACGATCAAGCATCTGCTCTGATATTCCGATACCGTAGTCCTTAATCACAATCAGCACATAGGAGTCATTGTCATGTGTTGTCTGCTTGATGGTGATGTCTATTTTTTTATTTGAGTTGTGTTTGGGATACTTTTCATTTAAAGCATGCCGGGAATTACTTAAAAGATTCAAAAACAGTTG
>CBDUUF010000206.1:0-4029 GCA_965370375.1 uncultured Desulfuromonadaceae bacterium | reverse complement strand
CCGAGCATGATCCCGAGGGCTTCGGCAGTTTCGACCAACTCACCCGCCGGATCGACCAGGTTAAGCTCCCCTACAGCGCAATCGATATCGACAGAGACCATCTTGTTACCGCGGATCGCCGCCATCTTGCCAAACTCACCGGCCGCAACCATCGCCACCGCCTTCACCCCGAAACGTGAGCTGAGAATGCGATCGTAGGCAGCCGGGGTGCCGCCACGCTGCACATGACCAAGAACTACGACCCGCAACTCCATATCGAGACATTTTTCAAGCTGAGCCGCAACCTGATGGCCTACACCACCTAGACGTTCATTACCAAAATTATCTCCGACCGTTTTCAGTATAGTTTTGCCGCCACCAGCCGGAATTGCCCCTTCAGCCACAACAACTATCGAAAAACGACTGCCGCTGGCACTGCGCTCCCGGATAGCCGCACAAATTGGCTCAATCTGGTAAGGAATTTCCGGAATCAGGATAACGTCGGCCGAGCCGGCAATACCGGATGCCAGAGCTATCCACCCGGCGTCACGCCCCATAACCTCGACAACCATGACCCGGTTATGGCTCTCGGCGGTCGTATGCAGGCGGTCGAGCGATTCGGTGACCGTACGCACGGCGGTGGTAAAACCAAAAGTCAGATCCGTACCGCGTAGATCATTATCGATCGTCTTCGGTACGCCGACCACCGGAATACCGAGCTCACCAAAGCGACGGGCAATTTTAAGGCTGCCATCACCGCCGACTACGATCAGAACATCTGCGCCGAGCTGTTTGAAATTGTGCAGCACCCGCTGCGAAACATCTTCGGCGGAAATCTGCCCATCCCGTTCAACCGGATAAGAGAACGGGTTACCACGGTTACTGGTGCCGAGAATGGTGCCGCCGCGCTGCAATATTCCACGCACTGCCTGCAGATCAAGTTCCCGCCACTTTGGCCCTTCGACCAGCCCGTCAAAACCATCTTCAATACCGATAACCCGCCAGCCACGCTGCAGAATTGCCGCCCGGACAACACCGCGGATAACTGCATTCAAACCGGGACAATCGCCACCTCCGGTAAGAATCGCTAAGGTTTTCGACATTTGGTCCTCCTTGCGACAACGTTTAACGTGACTGTTCTGTAGCTATAGCCAGTTTACCAAACCCTGCGTTCTTGGCACTGTCCATCAGCTCGACCACCCGGCCATGCAGAGCTTCTTTATCCGCCAGAAGCAGAAAGGTCATATCACGACCCTGTTTGCCGAAGGACTTCAGGTGCGCTTTTAATGCTTCAACGGTCATCTCTTGTTTATCG
This sequence comes from uncultured Desulfuromonadaceae bacterium, assembly GCA_965370375.1. Classification (GTDB taxonomy): domain Bacteria; phylum Desulfobacterota; class Desulfuromonadia; order Desulfuromonadales; family UBA2294; genus Kmv16. The sequence continues at coordinate 2,735 of CBDUUF010000206.1, read as the reverse complement.
ACCACGATCTGCCCTTCCTTCGAGAGATAGACCTTCACCTCTTTCGGCTCCTGATCAGCGATCGTCATACTTGCCTCCGGCAGCTTGATCGACAAACCGGAAGTTTCAACAAAAGTTGTCGAGATCATGAAGAAGATGAGCAGGAGAAAGACGACATCGATCATCGGCGTCAGATCGACCAATGGACTCTCGCGTTGTTTGCGTCGAAAGGCCATCGCTTATTCTCCCAGCAGGTCGACGACCCGCATCGCCTTCTCTTCCATTTCGAGCGACATCCGGTCGACCCGGCCGGTCAGATATTTATGCATCAGCAGGGTCGGGATGGCCACGCTCAGGCCGGCAGCAGTGGTTATCAACGCTTCCGAGATGCCGCCACCGAGAGTCGCTGGAGTACCGACCCCCTCAATCGCCAACACGTTAAAAGCCCGGATCATGCCGATAACAGTGCCGAGCAAGCCGAGCAATGGAGAAATGGTTGCGATCGTGCCGAGCAGACCGAGATAGCGCTCCAGGGGCGCCACTTCACGCATACCGACCTCGACAACCACTGACTTGATTTGCGCCCGAGATTTTCCGGCGAGACGAAAAGCCGTGGCATAGACCCGCGACAAAGCACTATCAGTGAGTTGGCAATAATCGAGCGCCTCTTTATAAAGACCATCCTGAATCAACGGCTGCAGCTTTTCGTTGAGCTCACGATTGCCTTTTTGATAGCGATAAAAACTATAATACCGTTGCAGAAAGATCGCCAGGGCCAGCACGGAGCAGAACACGATGGGGTAAATCAGTCCGCCCCCTTTTAACAAAAGATCATACATGCTTATTTTTCTCCTTCATCGATTACATCGCCAGACTCCGTCTGCCCGGTTTCAGTTTCAGCGTCAACCGTCTCAGTCTGGCTACCTGCTTTTTCAACTTCATCTTTTTTCTTGCGGCCAAACTTGCGCGCCGGTCGACTCTGTTTAACAGATTTGCGAGCAACAGAACGCAGAGACTGCCAGATCAGGGCCAGCATCACTCCGGTCAGAAAGGCAAAGATCAACAACAGAAAAGCCGGAAGCTCAGTACTCTCCCAGGATAAAAAGCGGACGATCATCGGCTCCCGGTTTGAAACACAAAAGACAAATAATAGCACCAGACAAACCAAGGCCAGCAGTCGTTGCAGCAAGCTCATAAAACCCTCCCGATAAATCCCTCAGCGAGAATATCACAGGTACGTTGTAAATGTTGCGGGATTACCCGCAAATCACCGACAACCGGCATGAAATTGGTGTCACCCTGCCACCGCGGCACAATGTGCCAGTGCAGATGACCGGGGATCCCGGCGCCGGCCGCAGAGCCGAGGTTCATACCGAGGTTGAACCCCTGGGGCGAGAGCTTCTCCAGCAGAACCTCCTTCGCCAGGGTAAGCAGCTGAAACAGCTCAGCCCCCTCTTCCGGAGTCAACTCATTCAGGTCACAGACATGGCGAAACGGAATAATCAGCAGATGCCCGTTACTGTAGGGATAGCGGTTCATGACGATAAAACCGTGCTTCCCCCTGAAGAGGAGTTGCCGTTGTCGATCCTGACTCAGATCACTACCAACACAAAAGACGCAATCCTGTTTGGACTTATCAGACTTATCTTCCAGCACATATTCCATACGCCATGGCGCCCAGATAGGTTGCATTGTCTCTCCCGTTCCGTGTGTCAACGCAAGGCGTCGAGATTGATAATCTTGCCGGTCAAACGCTGGCCGACCGTCAACAAACCGACCGAGTGAAATGGTGCCTGGCGTTTGTCGGTTGGACTGCCCGGGTTCATGATCAACAACCCGTTCTTACGCCTGACCTGTGGGAAATGACTATGACCATAAATCAGACCGTCAATCGCCTCGTCCGCAAAAGACTTTCTGATCCGCTCATCCAGATCGTTCTGAGCTCCCCAGCCGTGCATTAACCCGATCCGAAACGTGCCCGCCTCGATAATACGCTGGGTCGGCAGGTCAGCGGTATCACAATTGCCGCGCACAGCCAGGACCGGCTTATCGGTCAGACAGTCAAGCAAATCCGGATGAATAATATCGCCAGCGTGCAACAGCAGGTCAATATCGGCAAAAACTGTGGTAAACAGCTGCTCAAAAAAGTTCAGACCTTGATCAAGATATTCAAAATGAGTATCGGAAACAACGCCGATTTTCATAACAGCCCCAATATTACAGCTAATGAACAACCCTTTTGCACCGTTTACCGGCAGAGATTTCGATCAAACTCTATTTAGTTTTCGTCCGGAAAAGGGCCGTTTCCAAATCGAAAACTGCGCTTGTGCCATCTGGAGTTTCCTGATGGACTCTATTTAGCGCCCGAAGCACATCCTGTCAATGTAAATAAGGGTTTTAGCTAACTACCGCAAATATGCTGAAGAAACGGCGGGTTTTCGCCAACATGGTCATTCCTGTCCAGTTTAACAGCACCCTTATATAGGCCATCCTAGCCTAACCGGCTGAAAATTAATTATTCAAACACCAGCAGAATTACCGTTGTGCGATATAATAACAGAATTGTACTGATATTGGCATTACCGTTGCTGTTGAAGCGGACGAACTTAATCGCCACTAATATATACTTGACAAAAAATATCAGAATCGCTAAGGTCTCGATTTAATTTTAAATAAAAAAATTTATCCAACCTAAATACAGGGAAAAACTAAGTATTTTCATCCAGTTAAAGCAGATTTATCTGCAAAACGGAGGT